>JAPLJJ010000297.1 GCA_026388665.1 Deltaproteobacteria bacterium | reverse complement strand
GTTCCACATCGTAGAAGAGGAATCTCGTACGCCTGTAAAGAACCCTGTACAGCGAGTTCTCACCGAGGGAGTGGTGGTGGGACTGGCGAACCATACCGTGCTCATATCTCGAGATGGCACAGAGCGCCCCATAGCTGACAGCGGCGCGCCAATCCGCAGCGAGGATGGCTCTGTTTTGGGGGTAGTGCTCGTTTTCCGGGACCAGACAGAGGAGAAAGCGGCAGCAGAGTTTCTCAAGGAGAGTGAAGCCAGGTACAGGAGTTTGTTCGAGAATATGGGCAGTGCGCTCGCGATGTACAAAGCCGAGCAAAATGGTGAGGATTTCATTCTTGTGGATTTCAATGCGGCCGGAGAAAAGATCGAGAAGATAAATAGGAGAGAAGTCATTGGTCATAGCGTCCTCAAAGTGTTTCCAGGCGTCAAAGAGTTCGGCTTGTTCGAGGTACTCCAAAGGGTTTGGCGTACAGGAGAGCCCGAGTATCATCTTGTCGCCTTGTACAAAGATGACAGGACTGAGGGCTGGAGAGACAATTACGTATATAAGCTGCCTTCAGGAGAAATCGTGGCGGTTTACAGTGATGAAACCAGGCGAATTAGAGCTGAGGAGGCATCAAAAGACAGTCAGGAAAGGCTGGATCTTGCGTTGAAAGGAGCGGACCTAGGCGCCTGGGATCTGGATATGCTCAAGGGTCAGGCGGTTGTAAACGAAAGGGTATTAAACATCGTTGGATACCGATTGGATGAGATTGCGCCCACACTTGACTTTTGGCAAAGTTTACTCCACCCGGACGATATACCTCACACCCTAAGAGCTTTCGAAGATCACCTCGCCGGTCATACTGATTCTTACGAGTCAGAGTACCGAGTTAAGGCCAAGTCGGGAGAATATAAATGGGTTTCAGCTCGGGCAAAGGCTATGAAAAGGGATGCAGGTGGAAGAGCATTAAGGGTCACCGGCACCTTTCAGGACATAACGGACCGCAAGAAGTCGGATGCAGCCTTACGTGAAAGCGAGGAACGTTATCGAATTGTGGCAGATTTCACGTATCACTGGGAGTATTGGGTGGACGGTGAAGGCAATTTCTTATACGTCTCACCTTCTTGCGAACGCATAACGGGTTATTCGGCAGAAGAGTTTATTGGCGACCCGGATTTAATGCATCGAATTATCCATCCTGATGACCGTACTGAAATGCTGGACCACTTTCATAACGTGAGGAAAGTCGTCCCTCTTGCCGTGGATACAATGGATTTCCGTATTATCCGTCGTGATGGTGAAACACGGTGGATTGGTCATGCCTGCCAACCGGTTTATGGTCAAGAAGGACAAACATTAGGCAGGAGGGTCAGCAACAGGGACATCACCGAGCGGAAGACCCTGGAAGCACAGTTGCTACAGTCTCAGAAGATGGAGGCGATAGGAACTCTAGCAGGAGGCATTGCCCACGATTTCAACAACCTGCTTCAAGCGGTAATGGGATACACGGAGCTTCTTATGGGGAGGAAGAAACAAGGAGACCCGGAACTTGATCATCTCCAAAAGATAAATAACTCGGGCAAGCGCGGCGCCGATCTCGTCAAGGGCCTTATGATGTTTAGCAGAAAGGTTCAGCCGGAGTTTCGCCCTGTTGATTTGAACCATGAGATAGTTCAGGTACAGAAGCTCCTGTCTCACACCATTCCCAAGACTATCAAGATTGATTTGCGTCTTAGCGGTGAACTGGAAACTGTCCAGGCAGATCCGTCTCAAATGGGGCAGGTTCTCATGAACCTTGGAGTTAATGCCAGGGATGCTATGCCCGATGGGGGGACCTTAACCATTGAAACGGCCAACTTGGAATTGGATAAGGACTATTGCGCCGTCCATCTGGAAGTAATGCCCGGTCCTTATGTATTGCTTACCGTTTCGGACTCCGGTCATGGAATGGAGAAGGAAACACTTTCACACATCTTTGATCCATTCTTCACCACCAAGGAAGTCGGAAAAGGCACCGGCCTCGGGCTCGCCACGGCGTATGGTATTGTGAAGCAGCACGGCGGCCACATCACTTGTTACAGCGAGCCTGGTCTCGGGACCACATTCAAGATCTACCTCCCGGCAATTCAGACAGAGAAGACATCAGAAACCCAAACAGAAGATGTACCCATTCAAAGGGGGACCGAAACCATTCTCCTGGTAGATGATGAAGAGTTTCTCAGGGAATTGGGCACTAGGCTTTTGAACCAATATGGGTACCATGTAATCACGGCCTCTAATGGAAAAGAGGCCCTGGAGATATACCAAAGGGAAGGTGAGAGTATCTCGCTGATCATTCTGGACCTGATCATGCCTGAAATGGATGGCAGGCAATGTCTAGGCGAGATTCTCCGGATCGACCCCAACGCAAAGGTTATAATAGCGAGCCGAGATTCTCCGGATCGACCCCAACGCAAAGGTTATAATAGCGAGCGGTTATTCTGAGAGTGGACCGGCTAATGGCGCCATGGCAGTCGGAGCAAAGGGATTCGTCCAAAAACCGTACAACATGAGGCAGCTTCTCAACACGATTCGTGAGATCCTGGATGGGAATTGATAGGAAAAACTTCCATGCAAGACCAAAACAAAACCAAAGAACAGCTTATCGATGAATTGAATGAGATGCGCCGGGTTGTAGCCGAAGGGCGCCAGTTAGAGGATCGGCTACGTGGTAAGGAAAAGGAACTGCGACAAAGCGAAGAAACTCTCCGTTTGCTCATTGAAAATGCGCCTATCGCCATGATCGTAACTTCTGGAGTGAAACAGACCGTAGAAATCGTCAACCACAAGTTTACGAAACTCTTCGGCTATACAAGAGAGGATGTCCCCGATATAGAACATTGGTGGCCCCTTGCCTACCCCGAGGAGAACCGTTGGCAAGAGTCGGCTGCTGGATGGAATCAGAAAGTTGATGCGGCCATAAGAAGTGAGTCCCAGATTGAGCCTGTGAAGACAATTGTAAAATGTAAAGATGGCTCCATCAGGCATATAGAAGTCAGATTCTCCTCTATCGGGCATCGTAACATGGTCTTCTTCACTGATTTTACCGAACGCCGGTTTGCAGAGGAGGAGACTTTAAGAACAAAGGCCTTATTGGATTCCATAATACAAAATCTCCCCACCGGGGTTTTTGTTAAAGACGCCGAACGGTTGACCTTTAGTCTCTGGAACAAGACTTGCGAGGACATCTACGGTTATAGGGCCGATGAAATGCTTGGAAAGACAGCCAAGGATATATTTACCGAGGCGGAATCCGCCAGGTTTGAGGCCCAGGATCGGGAAGTCTTGACTAGCGGACGACTCATGGAAATCCAAGAACAGGAAGTCGCTACTCGTGACAAGCGTGTGAGGATCTTGCGTTCGAAAGAGGTTCCAATAATAGATGAGAAAGGGAAAGCCACTCACGTAGTCGGAATAGCTGAAGACATAACGGAACTCAAGATTACCGAAAAGGAGTTGATCTCAGCACGTGAAACGGCCGAACAGGCTAGTCGGGCGAAGAGTTCATTCCTGGCAAACATGAGCCATGAAATCCGCACTCCGATGAACGGCATTATCGGCATGACGGAACTCGCATTAAACACTGATCTTTCTTCAGAACAGCGGGAATACTTGGAAGCAGTCAAGATTTCTGCGGAATCCCTCTTAAGGCTAATAAACGATATTCTGGATTTTTCCAAAATAGAGGCCGGAAAGTTCGAATTAGCGGAGATGGATTTCAGTTTGAGAGATTCAATTGCCCAGGCTATGATAGCGGTTTCCCTGCAGGCTCACTCCAAAGACCTCGAACTGGTCTATCATATTCCTCCTCAGATACCTGACGTTGTGGTCGGTGATCCTGGGCGTTTGAATCAGATTCTCATAAATTTGTTGGGGAACGCTATCAAGTTTACCCTCAAAGGAGAGGTGGCTGTCGACATTCAGTTGGAATCAGAGTCAGAAGACGATATTCACTTGCATTTTTCAATTAAGGACACCGGCATAGGAATACCGAAGGAGAAGCAACAAAAAATATTTAATGCTTTTGAACAGGCAGATGGGTCTACAACCAGGAAGTATGGAGGTACCGGACTGGGCCTTGCCGTTTCCACACAATTGGTTCAGATGATGGGTGGCCAAATTTGGCTGGAAAGCGAAGTCGGAGCAGGGAGCACATTTCATTTCACTACTAAACTTGGACTCAGTCAGGGGCCCTTGCCGCAAAGTGTTCCAGTAGACTTTGCTGAGTTCAAGGATTTGCCGGTTTTGATAGTGGATGACAACGCTATGAACAGATTTGTGCTTAAAGAAATACTTACGTACTGGGGTATGATGCCAGTTGCGTTAGAAAGCGCCATAGACGCTCTGAAAACTATGAAAAATGCTCAGGAGGTCGGTCAGCCATTTTCATTGGTTATACTTGATTACCTCATGCCCGATATTGATGGCTTTGAATTAGCCGAGCGAATCAATCAGGATCCTAGTTTATCCGGCGTAACCATGATCATGCTCACTTCCGCCGGACAACGAGGAGACGCTCGCCGATGTATGAATTCAGGGATTACGGCCTATTGCCAAAAACCCATCAAGCAGTCGGAGCTTTTCGAAATCATTTCCACGGCTCTAAACAAGTCATCAGGAGGAGAAAAAAAGCCCGCTCTCGTAACCCGACATACAGTGAGGGAGGGGAAAAGATCTCTTAATGCGCTTCTAGCTGAAGATAACGCCATCAATCAGAAACTCGCAACTAGAATTCTCGAAAAAATGGGTCATACCGTGACAATTGCGGAAAACGGACAAGAAGTGTTGAAGACTCTTGAGAGTAAACGCTTTGATATTATCCTGATGGATGTTCAGATGCCGGAAATGGATGGTTTTGAGGCTACCAGGTCTATAAGGGAAAAGGAAAGAATCACTGGCGGTCACATCCCGATAGTGGCCATGACGGCCCACGCAATGTCAGGAGACAGGGAAAAGTGTTTGGCGGCAGGAATGGATGGTTATGTCTCGAAACCGATTAACACACAAGAACTCGTAGAAAATATCGAGAGAACGGTTGGTAAACGTGAAGCTGCTTCTGAGGCTCTTTTTTCTGCCTCAAAAGGTGGTGAGATTGTCGACAAAGCCCAATTGTTGGCAAGAGTTGGATGTGATGTGGCTCTTCTAAGGGAATTAGTGGACTTATTCCTGGATACCGGTGGTGGGATGCTGTCCCACGTGGAACATTCCGTGCGTCAGGGGAATGCTGAAGCCATTGAGCGGGCCGCACACGCCATAAAGGGCGCCGTGGGGAATTTTGCCGCTGATAGAGCGTTTGAAGCAGCGCTGAAACTGGAAACAATGGGCCGAGAGGGCACATTGAAGCACACAGACCGGGCATTTAAGGATTTAGAAAGAGAAATCAATCTGTTTACAGATGTTCTGGCCTCACTTAAAAAAAATGATTTCCAAGAAGTTTTGCCACGTCACTAATCGTTAAGCAAAATGGTTTCAAGCCGTATTAATCGGTCTTCAAGTTCAAGAGTTTCCTGACCAGGTTCTTTTCATGATCAAATTTTGTGATCCTTTGGATCATGATTTTCTGGGCCATTACAGGTCCTGCTCCATGCCACGTGCCGACCCCATGTTGTCCGGCCGTCCAGTGTTGGAGCAATTTATGGGTCTTGAGAATGTCCTCAGTCGGTTGATCTGACCCAAAACTGAAGAATTCCTCGACATATTGTTTGGTTTCCGGATTGTTCAGTTCCTTCATGGATGGCATTGTGACCACCAGCCCACCGCCAATATCACCCGCAAGCGCCATAACCCGCCAGAATGCGTTAGAAATGTTGAGTTTCGAGACATTGCCCATTAGTTCGTCAGGAAGAAACACGCCCGATCCAGTGGGGTCTTCAGTACCAAGCCGAGCCGCCGCTAGGCCGCAGGCTCTCCCTGTCTCGCGAAGCACTACCATTTCAGTGAGTTCTTCATTTATGTGCGGTACCTGTTCAAGCCCCTTGTATTCCTGGATAAGTTTACAGGCCCCGATAATCTGATTCATAAAACCAACCTTGCAGGTGCCCCCGCAGGTCATGCGGTGTGTGCGAGCGAACCTGGCCACGAGCTTGCCCGAATACCTGGTTTCACCACAATGAAATACTCTCTCCCACGGAACAAAAACATTGTCGAAAACTACCATAGCGGTCTCCCGCTGCCCGAACAGGGGGTTACCCAATTCATAAATACTGTCGGCCAACTCTCTTTCCGCGGAGTAAGGCGAATACTGGCAGACATAAGTAATACCCTCTGTGTCGGATGGCACAGCGAAAGCGACGGCGTAATCCCCCTCGTTTTCGGTCTTCGCTCCCTGCGGTAAGACCACCAGTTCATGGCACGCGTATGCGCCACTAATGTTGATCTTTGCGCCTCTGACTACAATACCGTCCGAGTTCTTTTCAACCACCTTCAGGGCCAAATAGGGATCAGGCCAATCGATAGCCCGTTTCATCCGATTGCCTCTGGGTTCTGTCAATGCGCCCGCCACGGAGAGGTCTTCCGTCTGAACCATTTTCAGGTAATCCAGAAATCTCGGATAGTACTTTGTCCCTAAATCCTTATCCATTTGCCAGGTTGTCGAGGCCAATGCGTGAAATGCGTCATATCCCACGCAACGATAGATGCAAGTCCCTAGGTTTTCGGCGGTGAAGGTCCCAGCCTGAGCTTTGGCCACGAGATCTTCGACACTGGAACTGACGTGCGTGTAGCGGTTAACCGTGTCGTTTATAAGAGGGGAATAGCAGGTCATAGTATTTGAATATTCCGGATCCAGCGCCCACCTATAGCTCGCTTTGTTGGATTCAACGACGGTCCTTGTGTTCGGATTCTCCAGAATATTTTCGACCTTCTTGCCGTTCATGAATACCTTTGGTTTTCTGTGGCTCAGACTCGCTTCGAACTCTTCAGGTGTTTTAAGAGCCATAATTTCAGCCTCCTTTTTTTGATCTGAGGGCCAAGACCAATATTGCGACGTAATCAGCGCCGGCTTTCTTGACAGTCTTGGCGGCTTCCGACACTGTTGTTCCGGTTGTTGAAACATCGTCGATAATAAGAATTCGTCTATTTGCAATTTTCTCAGGACATGAGATTCTAAAGACGTTTTTCAGATTCATAATTCTCTTTGAACGAGGCAACCCGACCTGGGGATCAGTGTTCCGTATCTTGACCAGGGTTGTTCTATCGAGCGGAATGCTTGTAGCGTCAGAGAGTTTCTTGGCAAGAGTCACCACCTGGTTAAATCCCCTATTGATCAGGCGTCGTTGATGAACTGGTATCGGAAGAATTGCATCTAGTTTGTCGTCGGCATAATGTCTATTAAATGCTTCTATAAGGAGTTCGGTAATTGGTCGGACATTGAAAAGCGATGCGTTGAATTTGAATTTGGTTATGGCTTCCCGAGCCTGTTGTTCATAGTAGACACCATAACGGGCTTTGTCGTAAACAGGCGGATGGGATAAACATGATCCGCAAAAGTCTGACGCAGAATTTTCCAGAGCGGGCAGAGGCAGGCCGCAAACACTGCAAAAAGGCATTGGAACCGACCTGATTGAATCTCGGCATTCCGCGCAAATTACCGATTCCTTGGAGTCTTTTATTGAACCGCAAAAATAACAGACGTCAGGAAAAACTACGGAAGACACGGAATCTCGAATAAGAGACAATACTGCATGTAACTTCACTATATTACCAATTCCAAATTCTTTCGGAGATTCAAATGGCTCACATCATAACATTGACGACGGATTTCGGCACTCAAGACGGATTTGTGGCCCAGATGAAAGGGGTCATATTGCATATAAATCCGGAGGCTCTGATCGTTGATACGACGCATGATATTGAACCCTTTTCGCCAATTGAGGCAGCCCTCGTAGTCAATGGGTTTTTTGGCTATTTCCCGCCAGGGACCATACACCTGGTGGTTGTCGACCCAGGCGTTGGGTCAAGCAGGCGCGCGATAGTAGCAAGGTGTCAAGGGCACTATTTCGTTGGGCCGGATAACGGTGTTTTCTCCCTTGTGTTTAGGAATAATGTCGCTTGCGAGATCCGCGAGATTAAGAACCCAAAGTTTTTCATGGCGCAGCAGCATCCCACCTTTCATGGTAGGGATATTTTCGCCCCTGTGGCCGCACGACTTTCCAGCGGGTGGCCCTTTGAGGATGTCGGCCCGAGCATACAGGATCCGGAGCGCTTGTCATACCCTCCCGCATTGAAGACCGAATACGGCATTGAGGGGAAAGTCATTTACGTGGACCGATTCGGAAACCTATCAGTAAACATCGAAACCAGCATGCTCGACAAGCCGGTCAAAGAAATCAATCTTGGGTCATTAAGTATCAAGGGCCTTAGTAGAACATTTTGCGACGTTCCTGATTATCAGCCCGTAGCCCTCATCAACAGTTTTGGGCTGCTTGAGATAGCCATAAATAAGGCATCAGCCGGGGAGTCGTTGGGTATCGGCCTGGGGGCTCGTGTCAGAGTCATTTGGGGCGACATTATTCCGGACTAACAGCGAAACCCATCGCATATCAAGACAGCCTTCGATCCAATATTCTGAGGACATTTTCACCCAAGATATTCGAACGAAGAGCGCCATGAACTTCGGCTTCGTCCAAGAGCTTCTCGTACCTCGAAATTCCCAGCAGAGGATAGTCCGTACCGAGCAGCACATTTTCTTCGCCGAGCGCATTGACGGCGGCGGATACTATTCGACTATCATACAGGAATGGGGCCGCGGCAGTGTCCACGTAAACACGTTTCATTGTTTGGCCTATCTCAGGCATCAGGCTATATATGAATAACCCGCCTCCGAAATGGGCAAGGATAAAATCCAGATCCTGATGGTTCTTGATAGTTTTGAAGAGCGCCCGGATATCAACAGAGACTTTGCCCGGATATTTATGTCCGACCGGCTCATTCACGTGAATCATCACTGGAATCTGCCAGGCTGTGGCAATTGCGAGACAAGGCTTCAAGGCTACAAAATCAGCGAGGCTCCACCCCAAGCCATACATGGAAAGTTCACCTAAACCGGCAAACCCACCCGTGAGCGTTCGGTCGGTTTCTTTATATGCAAGGTCCCTTTCAAGCAAAGAAAAGGTTGCAAAAGGTATGATTCTATCCGGATAACGCTGGTGGAATTCCCATACTTCATCATTGTTCCGTTTAGCCGTTTCGTAACTCTCCCAAGGGAAGCCAAAAACAATCGCACGATCGATCCCGGATTTATCGAGATAGTGAATAATGTCATCACTCGAGGCTATCCGGGCCTTTGGAGACGAATATAGTGACCCGAAAGCAGGATCAGCCTTCAAATATTCGCTTCGGTCCTGTTGTGCCTGACGAGGAAGTAAGTGTGTGTGACAATCAATTATCATATTATCAATAACTTTTCTCAGCCCTCGGTTGATCCCGATATTAGGCTGCAAACCCATTTTTGGCAAGACGAATCGGCGCGTTTGGACATTGCTTTTTCTGCGCTTGACAAACAGGCGCCTATAATTAATTATTTTTTATGTCACTCGAATATTATTCTCCGTATTTGTGACCAGATACAATATGGTGTCCAATAACCCCATTGAGCCGGTTACAATGAACATCCCGGCTTAAGGCACTTTTTATACTGACAGGGAAAATATCATGGCGGGTAAGGATTATTACTCGATATTAGGTGTGAAAAAAGACGCGGCGGAAGCGGACATTAAGAAATCCTACCGCAAGCTCGCAAGGAAACATCATCCGGATGTTAATCCCGGAAACAAAGAAGCTGAAGACAAATTTAAGTCCATATCCGAGGCCTACGAAGCATTGTCAGACCCGAAAAAGCGGAAAAGTTATGATGAGTTCGGTGAGGAAGGTTTGAAGACCGGCTTTGATCCCGAACAAGCGAGACAATATAAACAGTGGCAGCAGCAATCGGGCCGTTCCCGCGGACCACGAGGTTTTGGCGGTTTTGGAGGACAAACCGCTTTTGAAGGTGGAGGTGTTAAATATTCCGGTTTTGAAGATGTTTTCAGCGATCTCTTCGGAGGGGCGGGCCGTGCCCCAAAAGGACCATCCCGGGGAAGAGATGTGGAGTCGACGCTCGAGGTGGATTTTTACACGGCAATACACGGAGGATCGAGAAGAGTTAGTTTACAAACAAGTAAACCGTGCGCATCGTGCGCTGGAACTGGAAGGATAAGCGCTTCAGGAGACGGTGTATGCCGAACGTGCAAAGGGACAGGTCAAATTGGAGTCGCCCAGGGACCAGTGAATTTCAATAGAACTTGTCCTGATTGCGGAGGCACAGGCAGGGCAGGGGAAACATGCCGGGACTGCGGGGGGAACGGAATTAAACCTACTGTTGAAACCATCGATGTCACTATTCCCGCTGGTGTTAAGGACGGCTCAAAGATCCGGTTATCGGGAAAGGGTGAGCCTGGAACCAACGGAGGCCCTGCCGGAGACCTATATATCATTACACACGTTACCCCACACTCATTTTACAAAAGAGACGGTGATTCTTTGAAAGTTGAAATCCCTGTAACGGTAAATGAGGCAATGAATGGCGCTGAAATTCCTGTTGACACCCCTACCGGCATAGTGCAGCTCAAGATTCCCAAAGGCACCCGAGCAGGACAGCGTTTTCGACTCAAAGGCAAAGGGGCGCCTAATCTAAAGACCAAGGTCGCAGGAGATCTCTATATTACGATTCGCGTTCAAGTTCCTGAGACGAATGAACAGGAAGCGTTAGACGCGGCTAAGACACTCGACCGTTTCTATAAGGGCGACATACGGCAGGCAATAAAACTCTAGAGGGTCCGGGGCTGAACCATGAATGAAACCTACTATAGCAGAGATCAGGTGCTGGAGATATTTGGCGTCCAAGAAAGCTTCCTGGATGAACTCGAGCGGGAAGAACTTATTATTTGCTCAATACTGGAATGCGCCGAAGACAAAGTTTATCCAGTGGACCAGATCGAACGGATTCGAATAATTTCGACACTTGTCCATGAACTTGAAGTTAATTTGCCGGGTGTTGAGGTAATTCTACAAATGAGGGAAAACATGATACTAATGAGACGTCAGTTTGATCAGATACTTCAAGCTTTGGTCAAGGAGATTAAACTCAGGCTGCCCTAATTTATGGAATGATAATATGATTCGTTTTTGCCCTAAAGGCCATACGCTTGAAAATTCATAAAGCCTCGCGTGTTGTGCATTTACTATTAACAGTCCTGCTACTTTTAAACTTTCTGATCGTTGAAAATTTGGCGGCGTCTGATCCTGTCAGCTCAATCTTGAAACGAATATCTACCGAGAAAGAGCCTTCCAAAAGAATAGAGATATTGGACGAGGCGCTGCAGGACGAAGATCTTACAGGACAAGCATTAGCCTCTTTATACTTCGAACGGGCCGTAGCTCTCAAAGAAACGAAAGACTATTTCAGGGCACTGGAGGATCTTGACGCAGCCCTGACTCATTCGAAGCGCCTTTCCAGGATATTGCTCGAAAAAGCGGAATGTCTGATCATGGTCGATCAATTGGATCAGGCTTCTCTGGCATTAGAGAACTTCTTGCTCACCAAGCCTGGGACAGCCAGGGCATACACCCTTAAGGGAATGATATATGAGAAGGAAGAGGCCTTCCAGAAGGCTGAAGACGAATATACCAGGGCCTTACATTATGATCCTGAATTCATTCCTGCCTTGAACGCGCGCTCCAAAGTTCTTTTGAGGGAAGGTAAGCCTAGGAAAGCTTTAGAAGATCTAGACACAATAGCGTCCCTTGCCCCACAAGATCCGGGGGTCATCATATTCAGGGCAAGTGTACACTCCAAGATGCGGGATTACCGATCAGCTTTGGCCGATTACACGAAAGCCGATGCGCTCAAACCGAACGACGACGCAATAAGGAGAGAGCGTATCCTGATTTATCTCAAAACAGACAAGCCGGAAAAAGCCCTGGAAACATTGTCAAGTTATCCAGGGAGATCTGATGACATTGAAGCTCTTGTGCTCTCATCTCGCGCCCATATACTATCGAAAAACTTTAAGAAGGCTGAGGCTATTCTGGCTACAGTAGAGGAACGGTGGCCAAATAACGCCGAAGGACGTTTACTCCAAGGTGTTATTCACAACCGTCGATCGGAATTCGACGCAGCGCTGACAAATCTCAACGCGGCCATAGAACTGGAACCAAAGCTTGTTGAAGCTTACAAGGAACGGGCCAGAGTCTTAATCGAACTCAACGAATCAGTTAGAGCTGTAAACGACTTAAACACGGCTGCTGAAATAGACCCTGCTGATGGTGAAATTTTCGCTTTGCGAGGAGAGACCCAATACAAACGAAGGATGTATGACTCTGCCATCAACGATTTATCACGCGCTTTAGAAACTTTGAATGATGACCCTAAGATTCTGTATGATCGAGCCCTGGTCTATCTGCGAAAAGAAAATTTTCTACAGGCCTTTCAAGATCTCGATCGTGTCAGCAAACT
>JAPLJJ010000114.1 GCA_026388665.1 Deltaproteobacteria bacterium | reverse complement strand
TGCTCGGGAATCCTGCGGCTGGTGTACCCCGTGCAGAGAGGGATTACCCTGGACAGCCCTGATTCTAAAGGCCATAGAGGATGGAAAAGGAGAAACAGACGATCTAAGAATACTGGAATTTCATACTCGATCACTCGGGCCGGGTAGAACCTTTTGCGCACTCGCGCCGGGGGCGATGGAGCCATTGCAAAGCGCACTGCACTACTTTCGAGAGGACTTTGAACGGCACATCACAGAGAAGCGTTGTCCGTGGAGATAAGGGATGGCCACAATTTTTATAGACAATACCCCCTATAAAGTCGAAAATGGACAGAATCTTCTGAGCGCATGTCTTTCGTTGGGATTCAATATTCCGTATTTCTGTTGGCATCCAGCCATGAACGCTGTTGGCGCGTGCCGTATGTGCGCTGTAAAACAATTCCGGGATGAAAAAGACACTCGGGGTTCCATAGCTATGTCGTGTATGACCCCAGCGGCTGATGGAACCAGGATTTCCATAGATGACCACGACGTTCGGGAATTCCGAGCAGGCGTCATTGAATGGCTCATGATTAACCACCCGCACGATTGCCCGGTTTGTGATGAAGGCGGTGAATGTCATCTTCAGGACATGACGGTCATGTCCGGGCACGTTTATCGTAAATATCAATTTAAGAAACGTACTTACCGGAATCAGAACCTGGGCCCTTTCATAAATCACGAGATGAACCGCTGCATACAATGCTACCGTTGCGTAAGATTCTATAGGGAATATGCGGGAGGTAGAGACTTTAACGTCTTCGGGATACATGACCGGGTATATTTTGGTCGATACGACGACGGAGTTCTCGAGAATGAATTCAGCGGTAATCTTGTTGAGGTTTGCCCTACGGGTGTTTTTGGCGACAAAACTCTCAAGAAACACTATGTCCGTAAATGGGATTTACAGACAGCGCCTTCAATTTGCGTTCATTGCGGGCTTGGGTGCAACACGATAGTGGGGGAAAGATATGGTTCCCTGCGCCGAATTCAGAATAAATACAATCATGAAGTCAATGGCTATTTCCTGTGTGATCGTGGCCGCTTCGGATACGAATTCGTAAATAGTGAGCATAGAATCCGCCAACCACTGCTTAGACAAGGCCAGAAAGACACGAATGCCCCACTCGATCCCACAGGGAAGAAACAAATTCTTGACGATATTGAGAAAATTCTAACGAATAGCGCCCGGGTGATCGGTATTGGTTCACCGAGGGCTACGCTCGAAGCGAATTTTTCTTTACGATTACTAGTGGGCCAGGAAAATTTCTACGTGGGGATGTCCGAAACCGAGCGTGAAACGGTTTCCACAATAATTGATATTTTAAACAAAGGTCCTGCGTATTCGCCATCTTTGCGAGATGTGGAGATGTGCGACGCGGTATTGATCCTAGGCGAGGATGTTACTAACGTAGCCCCTAGACTCGCTTTGTCTCTACGTCAGTCCGTGAGAAATCAGCCGATGGAAATTGCGGATAGACTGAAAATACCGAGATGGGCGGACGGCGCTGTGCGGCAAGCCGTACAGAGTGAGAAAGGGCCTCTGTTCATTATCAGTCCCACAGCAACCAAGTTGGATGACATTGCTACAAGAAGCCTGAACGTAGCCCCGGACGACATCGCCAGGTTGGGTTTTCAGATCGCTCATGAAGTGAATCCAGAGGCGCCGGAAGTCAATGGTCTTCCTGAGAGCCTCCGCGAGATGGCGGTCAGCATCGCCACGACCTTGAAACAAGCGACTCGGCCTCTAATAGTCTCAGGGACCAGTTGTGGAACACCTTCAGTAATACAAGCCGCGGCCAACGTAGCATGGGCATTGTGTAGTGTTGGGCGGAAAACCGGATTGTGTTACACCGTGCCTGAGTGTAACAGCCTGGGACTTGGCCTGATGGGTGGAGGACATATTAAGGATTGTTTCGAAGAGGTCATGTCAGGGTCAGCCGACACCTTGATCATCCTGGAGAACGATCTCTACCGCCGAGCAGAAGTCGAAATAGTTCACTCAGCTCTCAAAAAATGTAAACACGTCATAGTCATCGATCATATCTTGAGCAGAACAGCCAAGGAAGCTGACGTCGTTTTAGCTGCCGGGACTTTTGCAGAGACGACCGGTTCCATGGTGAACAGTGAAGGTCGCTGTCAACGTCTATATGGTGTCATTCCTCCATCAGGAGAGACCCAGGAGAGTCACCATTGGATACGGGATATAATGAAGGCGGTGGGCAGGACAGCAGCCGATTATTTGGCCAATATCGAAAACATTAGCGCAGTAATGGCGAAAGAATTGCCGATCTTCAAACCTGTAATGGATATAGCTCCACCTGATGATTTTCGGGTCGTTGGACAGAAAATCCCACGCCAACCACACCGATACAGCGGACGGACAGCGATGTTCGCCAACATAAGTGTGCATGAACCCAAACCACCTAACGATCCCGAGTCACCCCTCGCTTTTTCCATGGAGGGTTACCCTGGTATTCCGCCTGCCCCACTCGTTCCGAGGTTTTGGTCGCCGGGTTGGAACTCCGGCCAAGCGGTGAACAAATTCCAGAGAGAAATTGGTGGCCCGCTAATCGGTGGGGATCCAGGTAAGCGTCTTATTGAGCCTTCAATGGTAAAAGAAACTGTTTACTTCAAAGATGTCCCTGAATCCTTCGAGGTCAGAGAAGGCTCGTGGCTTGTTGTGCCGGTATTTCATATCTTTGGTTCCGAAGAGTTGAGCAGTCTCGGACCCGCTATCTCCGAAAGGGCTCCTGACCCTTATGTGGGGTTGAACCAAGAAGATGCGGATTCTCTGAAGAAAAAGAATGGAGATGAAGCAACCCTTGTGCTCGGAAATGTATCCAGGTCGCTTCCAGTAAGAATCATCAC
The DNA here is from genome assembly GCA_026388665.1 of Deltaproteobacteria bacterium. Taxonomy (GTDB): domain Bacteria; phylum Desulfobacterota; class Desulfomonilia; order Desulfomonilales; family Desulfomonilaceae; genus CAJBEZ01. Next base: position 654 of record JAPLJJ010000114.1, on the reverse strand, counting down.
ATCTTTGCAGCGAGGGGTCATCGCTTTGCCAGTGGGGCTTTCCGGTCTGGAAGGAATTGCCTTACCCGCACGGGGAAGAATCCTGGGAAACTGAAATGGTTGAACCGATCCGATCAATCATAGTGGTAGCCTCTATGCTTGTAGGCGTGGTCGCTACAGCGGCCGGACTGATCTGGTTGGAACGCCGCCTACTTGGACTCTGGCAGGATCGTTACGGTCCTAACCGCGCTGGTCCGTTCGGATTGCTTCAGGTCGCTGCCGACATGATCAAGATATTTACAAAGGAAGACTGGATTCCTCCTTTTGCCGATAAACCTGTTTTTGTGCTTGCCCCTGCGGTGATTGTGGTAACCACTCTCCTGTCTTTTGCAATCATCCCGTTTGCGCCGGGTATAGAAGTCTTGAACCTGAACATCGGACTTCTCTTCTTTCTCGCTATGTCGTCTTTGACTGTTTACAGTGTGGCGCTGGCCGGATGGGCGTCAGACAACAAATATGCGCTGTTGGGAGGCTTAAGGGCCGCCGCGCAAATGTTGGGCTACGAAGTGTTCATGGGCTTATCTCTTGCGGGAGTCGTCATGCTGGCAGGATCTTTCAACCTTCGTGAGATAGTGGAAGCTCAACGGAAAGTATGGTTTGTCATCCCACAATTTG
>JAPLJJ010000193.1 GCA_026388665.1 Deltaproteobacteria bacterium | reverse complement strand
CATTGACACCATAGAGATTGTTTATCGACAAGTGACTCCTGCTGATGCTGTGGTTGCTGTAGGGATATGGACTAGAAAGAAATAACATTTCAGCAATCTACAATTGAAAACTGGCCGATGTAATTGAGGGGTGTCCTCTTGTGTTTATTGTTGTTTCTATTTCAAAAGAACAGTAGACTGCGGTGGTCTTGGTTCTTTAGACAACTGAACGAGATTTATAAGTGGGAAGCTGCTTGTTCATGCCGCTACCCGCGATGGTGAGGTACTGCAGTAGACCTCATCCGGGGTCCTTCCGTCAAGTCCTTGGTGTCTTCTCCTGTAGTTGTAAAAGTCAAAATAGGCTTTTAGTCCGAGACGAGCTTCCCCGAGGGAGTCGTAGGCTTTGAGATATACTTCTTCATATTTGACGCTCTTCCAGAGACGCTCCACGAAAACGTTGTCTACCCAACGACCTCTTCCGTCCATACTGATTCGGATCCCTCTGGAAATCAGAGCCTCGGTAAACTCCTCTGATGTGAATTGACTACCTTGATCCGTGTTAAAAATTTCGGGAGTCCCGTAGATTGCCAAGGCTTCTTCAAGCGCCTCAAGACAGAATGAGACATCCATTGTATTAGACAGCCTCCAGGCTAATACTCGGCGACTTGACCAGTCCATGATCGCAACCAGAAAGCAGAAACCTTTCGCCATAGGTATATACGTTATGTCGGTAGCCCACACATGGTTTCCCCTCGTGATCTCCAGACTACCAAGAAGATACGGATAAACTTTATGCCCAGGGTGCGTTTTGGACAACCTCGGCTTTCGATACAACGCCTCTATGCCCATTTTAAGCATAAGGGCTCTCACATGCCCGCGACCTGTCTTGTGTCCTCTATACTCCAACTCATCCCGGATCCTACGGCTGCCAAGAAACGGATACTGCTGCAAATGTATCTCGTCAATCAAACGCATGAGACGCAGATCTGCTTGGCTAATCGGAACCGGTTGGTAATACAGGCTCGACCTGGAAATCTCCAGAATCCTGCATTGCTTAGTCAACGACAATTGGCTTTTTTTATCAATTAACGCTTTGCGCCCGGCTCGGCTATGCGCCCGAGCGCAACGGATAAAAAATCATTCTCCATAGCCAGTTGCCCGATCTTGGCGTGCAACTCCTTAACGCTTGAACCTGTCTGCTGCGGTTTGTCCTTGGAAAACACTTCCTCCGCTCTTTCAAGAAGCTGCTTCTTCCACTGGTCTGGTTAGGATGTACCTGGAAACGCTCCGTAAGTTCGACAAGCGTCTGTTGTTCCTTCATCGCCTCCAAAGCTACCTTGGCCTTGAAAGCGGTTCCGTGGTTCCTTCTGGGTCTCTTTGACATTTTCGCCGCCCCTTTCTGTCGTCTTAGTTTAGAGCAGCTTTGCCACTTATGCTATTGTCCAATTTTTACAGACCAGCTATCTAATTCCAAACTCAATTTCGATGTAAGACAAACTAAACCTCTTTAAGTTGGTATCTAGAAACTCATGCTATAAACATTCCTGCTCCTCTGGGTAATGGACAACAAATATATTTCCATCATCTTGCCTTGATTTATTATCTGCTCCTGAATGCTTCCCCATTCATGAACCGCCTTTGGGTCCCAATTATCGGTAATAACGAGATATTTAGTAGTTGTGGGGTAACAGGAAAAGGAATGTTGAACCAATTTTTCCATAAGTTGACGAAGGTTCAAATGCCCTTTTCTTTTATTGATATAACTGGGCGATATTAGAGAAATGAAAACTGCCAAATCAAAACATTCTCCATGGAATAAACTTGGATACAAATTGAAATTTTGGTCCTTTAGTTGTCCTACCCCATCTATCATAATCTCTAAATCATCTGCCTCAATGCCTCTACCACCATCAGGAACCCGCTCACTATCCAATACTAGCTGTATGGAGTCCGCCAGTGATTCAGCAATATTTATAAATTCACCCATGGTCAGGTATCCTTTAGTTGATTATTAAGTAATAGTTTCCAGCATATAGGTTTTATTGACATCTTGAATACCATATAGTTTCGGTCCGGTGTGCAACCAAAGCAATTATTAGCGAAAAAATTATTAATCCTGTCCTGTGTGTGTCAAATAAGGACAAATAAAATGGATTTTTAAAGATTTTTTGGGTTGGATGAATTATTTTTTCAAAGCTATTGGGGTTCGGGCAGGAAATCCTTGGCTTCCACAGGTATAGCACATGCCGAGGGGGCTAAGCGCTTGCCTTACACTAAGCTTTGATATAAAGAGGAACCAAGCTTTTGACTCGCTCTGTAGATTCGGATAATATTACCAATTCGGCTGATCAAATAGCAGAGCACAAGATAGATTATTACTATTCAGGAGAGGCGCCATCTTCAAATTCCTAAAATCTACGCTCAAAGGCTTGTTGTACGTAATTTTCCTGATCGCAGCGGTTGTTGTCCTGTTCGCAGGAATCGAATGGTTCTCAAAATTCGCTTTGAGTAAATCCTATTTATCGGAAGTCTATCCGCAAGACTTTGATATGGTTCGCAACGACGCGATCCAACCGGTAACCCACTACGATTACGATTTCACGCCGGGCGCGTGCGTGGAATACAACGTTCTAAAAGGGAACAGTTACGAGTACGCGAATAACGCCGGTTTCCGGGATCCGAGATACATTCCGTTAGAAAAGCCCGCTGATGAGTTCCGCATCTTTGTTACCGGCGGTTCAACAGCTTTCGGTTTGGGCCCGATCGGTGAGGCCGCGCCTGCTATGAACCACTATACTATTGAATACAGAGAAACGATCTCTCATTACATGGAAGAGATCCTGAACGCTGGCTCCTTGATTGAAGGCAAGAAGATACGAGTGTACAATACTGCCGTCTGGGGCCATGCGTTTCAGCACCTCCTGATAAGGTACCCGACCAAACTTCGGCGATACCAGCCGGATGTGGTAATTTCGCTTGACGGCGCTAATGAATTACCGCTTGTAAGCAAACTGGTGGAGGACTGGGACTATTATCAGGAAGGCCAGTACAGCAATATCCTGAACAACATTTTTTCCTACAGCCCGTCCGGGCTTTCTTCCTATTTGACGTTATGGTTGAAGAACAACACTTACCTGATGACTTATCTCTGGGCCGGTCGGGATTTGTTCCAGGAAATGAACGTGAGGACGAGACCGCATAAAGGAATCGCGCAATCACGGGAAAATCCTGAAGAACAGACGGAAAAAGAACTGCCATCAGTAGAAGAAAGTTCTCATCTGCTCGACCGGAACATTGCCACGGTTGTTAAGACTGTGGAAGATTACAGCGCCTTGCTCCAAAATGACGGAGTTCCTCACATCATAGCCTTACAGCCCTGGTTCTATTTAAGTAAAAAGCCGTTGAATCAAAGAGAGAAAGTAATAGTTGAGCTTCAGGGGTATCGCGAGTATTATGGGGTCCCATCCGACAAAGTTTACAAAGTGTTAATTGAAAAACTAGTTGAGAGCGCCCAAAAGAAACCATATTTCCTTGTAGATTTTTCGGAATATTTTGACGATGTTTCAGAATGGGTTTTCACTGACTGGTGTCACCTGACCGCAGGCGCAAATTATTTGTTAGCGAAAGAGTTGTCAAACCTTGTAAGAGAGCACTTCTTTGGGAAGCCCCTCGGTCCCGGTGATTCGACCCAGGACAAGGACAGTTTCTTTTGGGATTTAGCCTCCGGAAGCACAATTATAAGCTCTCCACCGGCTCAGGACGCTCTGTCGGTTCCGGAGAATTTCCTGCGAGGCTACCCTGGAGATGCGCTTTATGCGTCTAAATGGCTTGGGGAAGGCGAGAAGGCTGAGATAACGCTCGACTTCAAACAAGTTTATCCTATGAGTCGTTTGCGGCTAGTCTGGGGCGACGAACAATCTACGCCGGAAGAATGGGTAGTTGAGGTTTCCACCGACAACCAACAGTGGAAACTCTTTTGCGAAGGCTCAAACAAGACAACGGACAATTATTCCCGATGGCCCGGGTTCGAATATTACGCATCGGATCCAGTTCAGGCTCGTTTCGTCCGATACAGACAAACGAAGATGTCTGAACCTGTAATAAAGCTTAGGGCTTGGAGCTTATTCAGGTAGGTATAAATGAATATTCTCGGCATATCCGCTTACTACCATGACAGCGCCGCTTGTCTGATCAAAGACGGTATTATTGTAGCTGCGGCCCAACAAGAGCGTTTTTCACGGATTAAGCATGATCATCGGTTTCCATACGATTCAATAGCTTATTGCCTCGATTACGGAAAAATCACAGCGAACGACCTTGATTATGTGGTCTTTTATGACAAACCGTTCATCAAATTCGAGAGACTCTTAGAGACGTACCTATCATATACGCCAAGAGGTTGGGCCTCATTTCTAATGGCGATGCCCCTGTGGCTGAAACAGAAGCTTCATCTCCCATCGCTAATCAAGAAGAGCTTAGGATACGAAGGCAAGATATTGTTTCCTGAGCATCACGAATCGCACGCAGCAAGCGCATTTTTCCCTTCGCCCTATAATAGAGCGGCGTTTCTAACGATGGACGGGGTAGGTGAGTGGACCACAACCAGTTTCGGTGTAGGCGCCGGTAACAAGATCACAATCGATTGCGAGATAAAGTTTCCGCACTCGCTGGGGTTGCTCTACTCGGCCTTTACCTATTTTACGGGTTT
>JAPLJJ010000087.1 GCA_026388665.1 Deltaproteobacteria bacterium | reverse complement strand
TCCCTCTCCAAATAGGGGTAGAAACATTGCTACCAACACTACAAGAAAAGTTATTGCTAGGAGGAGCCCCTTTATGAAATGTTTGCTGTCCCTTACTAACATTGATCTAAACCTCCCCTCTAAGCAACTTGATGTTACCAACGAACTTGGCGATAACCCATACAGCGAAGATGCCGATAACAACGAAGAATATTATGAGCCCTACAAAGCTAAGGCCTTTAGCCAGTGAATCTGAGATGTTTATGATTTCCATCTGATTAAGCTTTTCGGGTAAGGCGAAAAATCTATTAACGAAACCCGCTAGAATGGAAAGAGCGTAAAATCCTCTAATGTAAATACCCTTTACAACCTTTGTGGTGAGCGCTCCTATCTGGATCCCAATTAGAGACCCCAGAAGCATTCCCATGGCAAGAGTGTAGAAAATGAAGCCATATATCGCGTACTGAAAAATACCTGCGTATCCTGCCGTAAAAATTATCTGGAGGATGTCCGTTCCAACCGTTGTGAAGGAGGAAACGCCTAAGATGTAAACGAACATGGGAAAGGTAAGAAAACCGCCACCTACGCCCATGATGGCTGCTGCAAAGCCCACTATCGCTCCACAGATTGCGACGAAAAGCGCCGGGATTTTCTTTCCACCAGGTGTCAGATTTTCATCAAAGCCGATTAGTGGGGGGATTTTTGCGGCCTGCAATTTAGCCGGCAGTCCCACTTTACCTGAGGCCGCTTCTTTGCCATGATCGCTTTCGCCACCGTGAGCGCCAACGTCACCAGTACTTTTTCTCAATTTCAGGAAGTCGATAAGAGCGTAAAAACCAAGGAACCCTAGCAACACAACATAGACAATGCTGATGAACAAATCGCTTAGGACAGGGTTATATTCATAGATCGCCCTATTTATGAATCCTCCGCCAGTGACCCCGAGGCCTGAGCCGACAAGGAACGCGACAGCGAGCCCCACGGAAACGTTACCGAGTTTCCTATGTATAGCCGTGCCCATAATGGCTTTAGCGAAGATGTGAAAAAGATCTGTCCCGACCGCCAGTATCCCTTTAACCCCTGCGCTCATTAAAGCCGGAGTAATAATAAAACCACCACCAGCTCCGATACAGCCTGTTATGAGACCGGCGCACAAACCAACCGCTATTGAAACAATGAAGATAGTTGAGTTGTAATATGCGGGTTGATAAGCCTTGTAACCTCCCAGATACTGGTCCGCAGCGAGCGCCAAGCCTGTCAACGCCGCTGGTATCAGCATTAGTCCCAGGATCCAAAGCTTCTTTTTGTCTTTGAGGATGTTCATGGATGTTTCGTAATCCCACTTCGCGTGGGCTACAGAGGCAGCCATGAACATCCGGTAAAGTTGTTTACCCCATTTCATAGATTCGTCCTCCAACTTCCGCTTTACTTTTGGTTCGACCCGGAACATCAGACTTGCAATACTCGTGCCCCGAAAGGGGCATATTTCTGACATGCAAGTTGCTGAAATGATGATGTATTCTATGTACAGGTGTAACCTATAAAAACTAGGTCATCAAGACGGTGTCAGCTTATTTTACAGACTGAAAAAGTACAATAAGAATTGGGCAAATATGCATAGGCTCCACCCAAGGATTTTTTCAAATGGATACATGACCAACTCGCCCAAAGTCACCAAGCATGACAGCGTCTAGGATTACAAATTTCCATCGCTATAGCTTTTCTTTTTATGCGCGTCTTGAAGCTTATAAAGCAGGTCATCAATATCTATCGGTTTCATCAAATAATCGAAGGCCCCCAATTCCATCCCCTGCATTGCCACTTCGACATTCGCATGACCGGTTAACATGATTACTTCAACAAGAGGCGCAATTTTCTTGATTCTTCGAAGTGTCTCAATTCCATCCATGTCGGGCATTTTGACATCTAATACAACTACGTCGTATGGAGATCCGGACAAAATTTCGAGCGCCTCTTTTCCGCTTGCCGCCGCGCTCACTTCAAGTTTGCGCTTTCGCAGCCTTTTCACGAGGGTTTCCACAAAGTCTGTTTCGTCATCCACTAACAGAACTTTGAATGCACTCACTTAACGTTCCTCCTTATCTCTAACTCTAACCTATTTAGGCGCCATCCTCTCATAGGATCAAGCTGAAATTAACACGCAATCACTATCATTAATTCTAGACAGAGCGGCGCCTCAGAAATCTTCATAGGGTTCAACATCAGTTGGGGATGAGACAGTCACTGCTTCGTCCTGGGAACTAACCGTCGGACGTTTTATTTCGAGAATTTTGGAACGCACAGAGGCTAACATTTCAGGATTTTCCCTTAGGAAATTCTTAACGTTTTCTCGACCTTGCCCGATTCTGTCATCCCCGTAGGAATACCATGCTCCGGACTTTTCAACGATTCCATTCTCGACCGCAAGATCAAGTATTTCTCCGGAGGACGAAATACCTTCGTTGTACATGATGTCAAATTCAACCTGTTGGAAAGGTGGAGCCATCTTGTTCTTGACCACTTTTACGCGTGTCCGAGACCCGGTAATGGTTTCTCCTTCTTTGATCTGTCCAATGCGACGGATATCCAACCTCAACGAAGCGTAAAACTTGAGAGCGTTTCCGCCAGTGGTTGTTTCGGGGTTACCGAACATCACTCCTATTTTTTGGCGAATCTGGTTCGTAAATATCACGGAGGTGTTAGATCGTGAAATAGCAGCAGTCAATTTCCTAAGGGCTTGGGACATGAGGCGCGCTTGAAGGCCCATATGAGAATCACCCATCTCACCCTCAATTTCAGCCCTGGGGACTAAAGCGGCCACCGAGTCTATTACAACTACATCCATTGCGCCGGAACGAACCAGGATTTCCGTTATCTCTAACGCTTGTTCGCCGGTGTCCGGTTGTGATACCAGTAATTCATCCGTCTTAAGGCCTAATCTCTTGGCGTAATGGATGTCCAGCGCGTGCTCAGCGTCAATAAAAGCCGCATACCCTCCTTTTTTTTGAGCTTCAGCAATAACATGTAAACACAAAGTTGTTTTTCCGGAGGATTCCGGGCCAAAGATTTCCGTAACTCTGCCCTGAGGAATTCCACCTATACCGATGGCCAAATCCAATCCCAGCGACCCCGTCGAAATCGCTTTGATGTCCGGAATCACTCCAGCGCCGAGTTTCATTATTGCCCCGCGTCCGAACTGTCTTTCAATTTGGGTTACAGCCAGGTCTACCGCTCGGAGTCGTTCTGATTCCGGTCCTGTTCGTTCCAAGGATTCGGTTGTTTTCTTGTTCTTGGCCATTTGAAATCCTTTCCAGCTTTTGTTACAAAGACTACCCTGTTCTCGCCGCCTTTTTATATTGTACAAGATTAATGACCAAGGCTACTCAAGCTCTTAATCCCCTGGTCATCATATGGCGCATCCAGGATATAAAGTTCTCTGTGAGAATAATCTCATGCCATTATATTACAGGGAAATCGTAAATAGTTTTTATATTTTTGTTAATGAAACAATTTCTAGAAAAAACCGTCAACGTTGTGTGCCCTTTCAGCAAGAAAATCGAGTCCTTCTCTGTCTCTGGGGATGAAATGTTTCGGTTGATTGTTGGACTAAGAATACGGCGCCGCATGCGCGCTATTTGCAGGAACTTTGTGGTCTTGGCTATTGCTTCACCTTTCTGTAAATCGTAAACAATTATCCCGGTTCGGTGGAACCTAATGTTGCTGACACAGGTCAGAGAGTTATGGTGTTGAAACAGTTGGCGAGGCATTACGGTTCGAGTATATTTCGATGTCCGAAATATTGCCGATGCGCGGCTTAAATTGATATAGGGCAATACAATACATGCCCCTAGGGATGTGTGTATTTGTACGGCGCTAATCAATAGTTGTTATTCTGGATTGCAAAAATACGAAAACTGTTTATTATAGTTACATCTTTTTGTTACAATCTATAAGTTAAGTGCCTGAGGGCTTTTGATTTGGCAGCCAAAATTTGGAATTCGGCAAGAGCGATTTTTTCATGACGAGGCTGGAAACAACCAACATAGAAAATGATGTTGATTTCGATTTAGCGGATGGCCTTGAGACCGAACGCCTCTTGCTGCCGTCGACTCTCGTTATTGATCAGGCAGAAACTGAAAGGATCCTCAAGTATTGCATAATTGTAGCCTTCTTGCTGCATTTTCTTCTTTTTTTTGTTGTTACACGAATTGTTGGTCTTCAACCCCAGAATTCTCTCCTGAAACCGGGCGAGAAGATTACCCAGGTCAGGTTGGTTGAGCCTCAGGAACCGTGGAAGACCTCAGAACCACCCCCAAAGGAAGCTGCCGCGATTTCAGATAGAGATCATACAGCTCTAAAAGAACGACTGCCTAAAATGCCTCTTCCCCCTAAACCTCCAATCGGTTCCATGCAGGAGCCCCCAAGAAGGATGGCTTCTCTAGCTCCACCCGTGGCTCCGGAAGATCTGATCAAGAAGAAAACAGAGTCGCCGGAAGATGATCCCAAGAAGGCTAACAACCAGGATAGGGCTCAAAATAAGTCTCGGACACTCGAAAAGGAGGTCAGTTCTTCTAATTCAAAACCAAGAGATAACAGAAAAAACATCGATCTTCGGCCAACACGGAGTGAAATAGCTAGAGGGCTTTCCAGTTCGGTCGGGGGCCCGAATGACTTTTTTCCTGATGGGGACATTGAAGAAGCGGTTGTAGACATCAACACCAGAGAAGATAAGTTTTTTTCGTACATGCTTCACCTAAAGAGAAAGATTCAAGGTGTTTGGGTTTATCCGACCGCAGCCGCACAATCCGGTCTTGGAGGCAGTCTGGCCGTGGAATTTTCTATCTCAAAAGAGGGGGAGCTTCTGTATGTAAATTTGTTGGATTCATCCGGACACTCCATATTGGATGAATCCGCGATGAAGGCGATCAAGTCAGCAGCCCCTTACTATCCGTTCCCTCCCAGATTGCATGCCAAGAGACTCCGAATTAGAGCCAACTTCATTTATGTAACGAGCAACTTTCTCCGAAACATAATGTAATCCCGTCAGAGCGTAAGCAGAGCCAAACAGAGTCTACAATCTTGAAAGATATCGGTTAATGAGATATCATTAGCCTAGATTGCCTCGGAGTCGTTGTATCGAGGCCTTTAGTTTTTCTTTCCTCGCGAGATAACAGTCTCTCGGGACTCTTGCACTTGGTTTGGATGGAGGACACATGACGGGATATGGTTTAGGGGTAATTTTGGCAATACTGGTTTTTTTAACGCCAAGTGGCGTAACTGCCTCCGAATTTTCCGGAAAACTCGAACGGTTGGGTTTTGATACTGTTACCCTGTTGGGACAAAACAACGATAAAAAGACAGGGAAGATTTGTCATGAGCAGAGGATTCGGGCAGCCAGATTCCTGGGAAAATCAGTCACCGTTAATTTTGAAAAACAGCAAGGGGAAGAATGGGCTGTGAGCTTTGAGGCCCTAAAATAATAAAAAAAGGGCGCTCCATTTTCTGAAGCGCCCTCGTAATTCGTTAATACCTTCCGCAAGTCCGGGTGGAACCCCCGGCTTTCCAGTCAAATATCATTATTGTGCGCTGTCAAAGGGCAGAATTTCGTAGTCTGTTCTCACTTCTTGTCTGGCCGCGAGTTCGTATTTCTTAAGCCTTTCTTTCATCTCTTTCAGACACGACCCGTCAGGGCATTTCTTGGATCCCATCTCGACAGCCTTTTTCTGGTGTTCAACCGCCTTTAACGGGTCTCCCTGCTTGAAATACGCTTCAGCCATTGTTTCTTGAAATACGCCATCTTCCGTGCCCTTCATGTCAAGCGCTTTCTTGGCTAATTCCATGGCCTTAGCACTATCCTGAAGTTTCTCGTCCGGACAGGTCAGCAAGAACCATGCGGTGTCCTGAAGGGTCCATGCGTCATTTGCCCCCATTTTGGCTACCTTCTGAAAATCTTCAGAAGCATCCTTGCATTTTCCCATTCTGCTGAGAATCCAAGCTCTCACTCGGTAACCCTCAACAAGACCGGGTTTGTACTGCAGGGCCTTATCTATATCTTTGAGAGCTTTTTCGTTTTCTTGAGTCCTTGAATAGAGGTCGGCCCTCTGTGCATAGGCCCAAGCGTATTTAGGGTCAATCTTGATGGCTTCAGAAAAATCCCCAAGCGCCTCGGGATTTTGGCCCTTCATCTTTAAAATGATTCCACGTTGACCGTAAGCCTGCGCGCTACCAGGATTTTTGCCTAAAGCGTTCTTAGCGTCTTCGGCAGCGCGATCTAACTCCCCTAATTGAACATATACCCTGGATCTGCCGATGTAGCCCGCAGAATCGCCTGGGTTAGCGACGATATATTTGTCCAGCAGTACTAGGGCCTTATCAAATTCCTTTTTTAACATCGCCTGATTCGCCACTATTAAATCGGGATTCTGGCCTCCCCTGAGCATTTCTCCCCACGGGAAAAAGAATACTATGGCGACCGCTATCACTCCTAGTATCAGGAACCCCAGAAAACTATAGACCGACGATCCACTTTCTTTTTTCAAACTGAGATTCGGCGCAGCCATGCCTTCTCGATCCATCATACTATGCACTCCTTCATTTTTAGTTTCATGAGAAGAACTATTTTCCGCTCTCCCCCATCTAAGATATGTTCTAACGTTCAAAATAAGAAATCATTTACCTGGCTCAAGGTTGTAACGAGTCCATCTGGCGCTGCCACGACCAAAGCGGACGCGGGTGTTGACTTCAATACAAAGTGGCAATTATAAACAATTAACTAATTTAATCAACTTCAATTTTGCTCAATTTCTTATAAATTGAGTAGAGTAGTCTTTTTTTGGATAGACACGTTTTTAGTGCACAAGAAAAAGCATCTGAAGAAATTGAAGCGAATACAAACCCTATTCCAACCTTTCAACTAAACTTAACGCTTTGTCTTAGACCTTTCCGTCAATATTGATTTTTAATTAGGTTTTTAATTACGCGTTAATGAACCCTGCATAGATTGGCCGTGAAAAAGAGGCCGTATTGACTTTTACTTGGAAATCTGGTATGTTACGTCGCATAAACCCTTTTTAATAATGTGTGAGTCTTAAAAAGTTCCAAGGGATGGGTGCGCCTTAATTATGAAATCTATGAAGTCGGTGGGCAAATTTCCCACGGTTGTGCCGATATTGCCTCTCCGGGACATGGTTATATTCCCCAATGTCGTAATCCCTCTGTTCTTGAAGGGATCTCGAGTCGTTAAGCTGGCGGAATCTCTCCAAGGCGGATCGAATCTCGTAGGGCTTTTCTATCAAAAATCCCGCAGTCGGTTAGGTATTTGGAGTGAAGAGCTTTCATCCATCGGCGCTTTGGCTCGCGTGGACAAGATTGTTTCGGTGGAAACCGGCGGAGTAAGGGCGATAGCCGAAGGTCTGTGTAGAGTTCGTTTGATCAGCAAGGTAAATAAAGACCCTTTTCTAACCGCTGAAGTGGGGTTAGTTGAAGAAAAACAATGCGATTGTGATTTTCATGATGCATTGGTGGCCAGTGTTACCAGTCAATTTAAGATGGCGGAGGTTCTGGGAAAAACGATCAGTGATCAGATTATGAAATCAGTAGAACAGGCCCATGACATTGGTGAATTGGCGGATCTGATTGCGTCTCAAATATCCATTAAGCCCGACTCCAAGCAAGATCTTCTCGAAAATCTGGATCCGGTCGCGCGGCTGCGCAAATCTATGGCTTACCTTACAATGGATATCCAAAACTTCGTTTGTAAGACAGTTGTTACCTCAGAGCCTCTCGCGTCATCAATCGGCTTCAAAAGATCATCCGATTCTGACCCTAAGCCGCAGCTAAAGACATTTCAGAAGGACTACAGCGCAGATGATGATCCTCACTCTGACGATCTTAGAGGTTTCCAGCTAAAGATCCGGGAAACCGGTATGCCGGCTGATGTGGCCGAGGCGGTGACTCGTGAGATACAGCGTCTTGAGCGGATACCGCCCCATTCACCGGAACATATAGTATCGAGAACTTATCTAGAAGTCTTGACCAGTTTACCGTGGGACAAATCGACGAGAGACCATCTGGATATTGGTAAGGCGCAGAAGACACTTGACCAGGATCATTACGACCTCACAATAGTGAAAGAACGAATACTCGAGTTTCTCGCTGTTCGTAAACTGAAGGCTGATAACAAAGGACCAATTCTTTGTCTCGTTGGCCCCCCTGGCGTTGGCAAGACTTCTCTTGGACGTTCTATTGCTAGAGCCATGGGCAGAAAGTTCGTTCGAGTTTCGTTGGGAGGAATCCGTGATGAGGCCGAAATACGGGGCCACAGGAGAACCTATATTGGGGCCATGCCTGGCAGAATAATCCAGGAAATCAAGCGCGCGGGCGCAAGTAATCCCGTGTTTATGTTGGATGAGATCGACAAAGTTGGCCAGGACTACCGTGGGGATCCTTCCAGCGCTCTGTTGGAGGCCCTAGACCCAGAGCAGAACTCCTGTTTTATGGACCATTATCTCGATATACCTTTTGATCTGAGCAAGGTTATGTTTGTGGCGACGGCGAACCAGGTCGACTCTATTCCTAGAGCGCTCAGGGATCGTATGGAAATGATTGCAATCCCCGGATATACGGACGAGGAAAAAGAAAAGATCGCTGACCAGTTCCTGATACCAAAGGCTCAGGAACAAAACGGCATCAAAGATTACAACATCATCTTTGAAGAACCGGCTATCCGAAAGTTAATCAACGGATATACCCGTGAAGCCGGCGTGAGAAATCTGGAGAGAGAAATCAATTCAGTTTGTCGGAAGATCGCATTGCAGATTACCCAGCATCAACCATTGAGAAACCTTATAGATATGGACGCTATTGACGACCTGTTGGGGCCCCCGAAGTATTATTCTGAACTCGCTGAAGAGACTGACAACGTGGGGGTTGCCACGGGCCTTGCCTGGACTGAAAACGGTGGAGAGATCATATTTGTTGAGGTTACGGGTTTTGGGGGCCGTAGCGGTCTTATCCTAACAGGAAGTTTGGGAGATGTGATGCAGGAGTCCGCTCGAGCGGCCCTGAGTTATTTGAGACACGCGTGCGAGTCATTTGGATTGGATCAGAAACGGTTTTCCGACACTGAGCTTCACGTGCATGTTCCATCGGCAGCGATCCCAAAAGATGGTCCATCCGCAGGGGTCACGATAGCGGTTGCTCTGGTGTCTTTTTTCACCGGCATTGCGGTCCGTAAGGATGTTGCAATGACCGGCGAATTGACTTTGCATGGTCGAGTTTTGCCCGTTGGAGGAATCAAAGAGAAGCTGTTGGCAGCTAAACGATCCGGAGTCAAGGAAGTTATTCTACCTGCCAAGAACTTTCCTCAGGTCAGATCTTTTCAGGATCACATTACCAAAGGGCTTGTTCTACATTTTGTAAGTGATGTAGGAGAGGCGATAAGCGCGGCACTTGCTACGAACCCCGGGTTCCCTGAGTTTTCGATGGGGTGTCAGAGTATCTTACCGTTCTTTTCAGATTGCCAACCTGACGTGTGTTAAGATTCGAGAGCATGACCAATTAGTTCGACCAATTTTGCCTTAAGGTTCCCCAATGATAGGGAACTTTTGACGCCCGCAGCGCGGCGGTGACCGCCACCGCCCAGTTCCGCTGCAATGGCTGAAACATCTACAAATCCCTTAGACCTGAGACTGGCTTTACAAAGATTATCGGACAGTTTAGTAAGTAACGCTCCCACTTCAACACCTCGTGTTTCACGAAGTTTGTTGACCAGGCTTTCTCCTTCAGACAGCGAAGCCCCGATCTTGTCGTAATCTTCCGCGTTCAGACAACTTATGACCAACTTTCCATCCAACAATACTTCCAACCGTTCAAGCATCAACTTCTCGAGTAGCAACCTGGAGGCTGGAAATTCTTCGAACAGATACCTTGTGATCTCATAATTATCTACGCCTGCTTCCAAAAGTCTTGCAGCCAGTTCAAACGTCTTATTCGTTACGCCTGCAAATTTGAAACAGCCTGTGTCGGTAATGAGCGCGGTGTAAAGACATTTTGCTACGTCTACGCTCAATTCATAGCCCATCTTATGCAATATCTCGAAAACCAGTTGAGAGGTTGCGTTAGCATGCGGCACGACATAGTTAAGATCGCCGTATCCGGGATTGGTTGGATGGTGATCAATATTGATGACTTTTGCAGATTGTCGAAGACTGGTGATCTCAGGGGCTATTCTATTTTCAGCCGCCACATCCAACGCTATTATGTATGACGCATTGAACTCAAGGTGAGCCAGACCTATCTGAACATCTTGTCTACCGGGTAAGAATTCATACAAGACCGGTAACTCGGCCCCCATAATCGGCGCCGCTGTTTTTCCCATTTCTCTGAGCGCTAAGTACATGCCCAACAAGGACCCGATCGCATCGCCATCGGGATTAACGTGCGTAATTACAACGAACCTGTCATGTTCGTTTATAATCCTCGCGATCTGTTCAATCATTTTCACTGACCGGTGCTGATTCAATATCCTTGAGTAGCTTTGAAATCTTGTCGGAGTAATCAAAAGAAGAGTCGTAATAGAAGGTCAATAGCGGAATGTACTTTAAGTCAAGTTCGTCCTTCAATCGGCGGCGAATGAATCCCTCTGCCTTGGCCAATCCCTTAGTGTGTAAATCGACTTTCCCGTCATTCAAGCTAGAGAAAAAAACCTTGGCGGATTTCAAGTCAGGGCTCATCAGCACGTCAGTTATAGTCACACCCTGAACTCTAGGGTCTTTAATATCCTGGTTTATGATATCTGATATGGTCTGTTTCAGAAGCTCTGAAACTCGTTGTTTTCTGAAATGTGGCATAATGTTCGAAGTTATCCTCAGTGAAATTGTCCGAGGGGAATGATCTCTATGGAAAAACCAGTTACTTCGGCGAGGTGCAAGTTCTCAATATATCCAGAAATGGTTTCAAGCATTTTATGCACATGTCCTGAATCATTGGAAACAACCGCAACTCCCATTGAACATACCTGCCATTTATCCTGATCATCAACTTCGGCTATTGAAACATCGAATTTTGAACGCACCTTCCCAAGGATACTCTTCACCACCTGTCGTTTGGCCTTGAGGGAGGACGACTGATGGATCATTATTCGGAGTAAACCAACTCCTACGAACATGCCCATTAAGTTACTCAAGTATCCAAATCAGAATACTGTTTCAGTCCAGACCTCGATTGGTTGATCAAACGAGCTTTCCTGACTCACGTTCAACGACGAAAGCCTCGATGATGTCCCCTGTCTTAATATCTCGATAATTCTCTATGCCTATGCCACATTCATAGCCTTCCAGCGCTTCTTTGACATCATCCTTAAAGCGTCTCATAGAGGATATCTTGCCCTGGTGAATCACCACGTTGTCTCTGAGAAGACGAACCTGATTGGATCTTTCGATTTTCCCTGAAATCACGTGACACCCGGCTATCATGCCGATTTTGCCAACCTGGAATGTTTGCCTTACTTCGGCGCGCCCGACAACCGTCTCTTTTTCAATTGGAGATAGCATACCTTCCAATGCGTGCCGAATGGCTTCAATTGCATCATAGATAATAGTGTAAAGCCGAATGTCAACTTTTTCTTGTTCCGCCAGTTGAGCCGTCTTTGGGGTGGGACGAACATTGAATCCGATGATCGTGGCCTTGGACGCACTGGCCAGCATGATGTCCGACTCGTTTATTGCGCCCACTCCACCGTGGATTACCCGGAGCTTGATTTCCTGGGACGGAATTCCAAGCAAGGCTTCCTTTACGGCTTCAACAGATCCCTGGACATCACCCTTGACTATCACATTCAGCTCTTTAATTTCTTCAGTCTGCATACGGGCTATGAGCTCTTCTAGAGAGGCAGGACTCGTGGAAGCCGCTTCATCCTCACGATGTTTAATCAATCGTTGCGTGCCAATTTGCCGCGCGAGCTTCTCTTCTTCAACTACAATCAGGTTTTCACCGGCATCGGGAACACTTGAGAATCCTTGTATTTCAACAGGAGTTGAAGGCGTGGCTTCCTCCACATTACGGCCTTCATAGTCCAGCATTGCACGGACCTTTCCATGATGCACGCCTGCCACAAAAGGATCCCCCAGTCGTAATGTGCCTTCCTTTATCAGGACAGTGGCTATTGGCCCTTTGCCTTTGTCGAGACGAGCTTCCACAATGGTGCCGGTGGCCCTTTTATTGGGATTGGATCTGAGTTCCATGATTTCAGCCTGGAGTAATATTAGATCTAGTAGATCGTCAACTCCCTGGCCGGTTTTTGCACTCACATCTGCAAACAAAGTGTCGCCGCCCCACGCCTCCGGTATAAGGTTGTACTCGCTGAGTTCACGCATGACACGATCTCTGTCCGCCTCAGGTTTGTCTATTTTATTAATTGCGACCAGAATAGGGACTCCCGCTGCCCGTGAGTGGTTTATCGCTTCCTTAGTCTGGTCCATGACTCCGTCATCTGCGGCAACGACCAATATGACAAAATCCGTAACCTGAGCGCCACGGGCTCTCATTGCTGTGAACGCTTCGTGTCCCGGTGTATCAAGGAAAACGAGTTCGCCTCTAGGAACTTTCACCTTGTAAGCCCCAATGTGCTGAGTAATACCACCAGCCTCGTGATCAGTAACATGGGTCGATCTGATTCGATCAAGAAGTGATGTTTTTCCATGATCCACATGTCCCATGACCGTTATGACAGGCGGACGAAAAACGAGATTTTCTTCAGTATCAAGAATCTTCCGAGGAAGCATAGTCTGTTCGGAAGGTCGACTAGTTTCAGTCTCAAAACCAAATTCTGTAGCTACCAACGAGGCCGTATCGAAATCTATGATTTCATACATTCCAGCCGTGACGCCCAATGGCAGAAGATGCTGAATAACTTCCGCTGCTTTGACACTCATTTTGTGGGCAAGAGTCGAGACAGTAACCGTCTCAGGCAGCTTAAGCCGCCGCTTTATGGCCTTAGGGACGGTTATTTCTGTTTTCTTCAGTCTGATTTTTTTTGATTTGCTTCGAAGGCGTCCGCCTCTGTGTCGGTCATCGTAAAGATCCGCTACGTTAATAACTTCTTTTCGTCTACGAACCTTACCCTTATCTTCCTCTACCCGATCTTCTATTACTTTTCCCTTTTTGTCGTTACGCTTTTTGGGTCTACGGTCTGCCTCAACCGGCGCTTCCGGGATAAATTGGCGAGTTGTAACTTCAGGTCGCGGACTTGGGCGAGACGCAGGTTCCGGGCTCCGTGGCCTGGGCGGAGGTGTTGGTGCAGAACCAATCGATCGGCCGTTCGTTGATTCAACGTAATGGGGACGCGGACTTGGTCTCTCCGGAGGACGAGGAGGTTCTCTCTTGAGTTCAACCTTCCCTATTATTTGGGCCGGCTGAATTCGTTTGTCTTTCTTCTTCTTTTTCTTCGCCGCTCGATCATCAGCTTCTCGCTGTTCTTCAGGGGTGGTCGGTCGCATTTCCGATTCTGATTCCCTGATCGTACCCGTGTCATAAGTGTCTTGAACAGGCTGAGAAAGCCCAAGGTTGTCAGCCTGTTCCCTCTCAGTGGATTGATCGGGTTGAGGCGTCCGTGTTCGATAATCCTTACTTCGTAGACGCTCCTGAATCGTGGAACTTTCGTCCCGTTCATGTTTCGCCGTGGATTGCCGGGACGAGTCCTCTTCTCGGTAAGAACCCTGAGTCGCTTTTCTTACAGGAGGTTTAGGGGGAGCCATTTCGATAATCCTGGCTGGTTCGTGACGCTTTGTTTTTCGCTGTATTTTTCGGGTGTCCTGAGCGCCGGCTTGTGAAGCGGGTTTTGGAAACTCTGGCTGCGACTCACCGGGTTCAGAAGACATTCCCAATTCAGATGTTGTTTCTAAGGGCATAGTTGACTCTTGGTTTAATTCCTGACCTGGAGCGTTCTTCATACGTCTCCGAATAACAGTAGGTCTTATTCGTTTTTCAACGACCTCTCTTTGGGGGAGAGCGGAGACAAGGTGTTCTCTTAAAGCTGTAGGATCATCGGTCACCAGAGAGCTTTCGGGCCCGTCAACCTCGTAACCCATAGTAACTAATTCTTTCAGTAAGTCTTCGTTTTTGACCTTTAAGTCTCTTGCTAGGTCATCAACGGTCAAGATGGTCATCCGCACACCCCTTTTTCTCTAGGCCTATTTTTAATATGCTCTCCACCGACGGGATCCTCTGAATCTCAGTCCTCAGGGCTTTTTCGAGCCGGTTTTTTTTCAAGGCTTTTTGAACACAACTTTCTGATGGACAAACGTAACAACCTCTACCACTAAGATGTGTGTTGTAATCCGTCATTACAAGCACGCGTTCCGACACCTTTAATCGTATCATTTTCATGGCCGGTCTCCTGCTACGGCAACCAGCGCAAGTTCTAATTGGAATGTGTCCTCGATTCATGTAAAGTAATTAAGTCTGCTTCAAATAATTGCGCCAAAGGGATCTTTCCAAACCATTTCCTAAGCTATTTCCTGCAACGTATTTTTTCCGTTTTCTTGCGTGGCGTCCGGATCATCTTTATCGACAGTGGAATCCACCACTTTTTCCGGTGGGTTGGCTACGTAATACAGTGCGCCTTCCTGCAGCATCACAGCCTTTTCGTTGGTTATTCCCATGAAGCTTGTTAGTTCAGCGATCGAGGCTCGAGCTATGTCCTCAGGATTCCGGTATCCATTGTCGAAAAGGATAGTAGCGGTTTCCTCATCCATTCCTTCTACCGCCAGCAGCCTCTCAAATGATTCCCCTGTAATTTTCTCTTCTTTGGATTCACTTCTTACGTCTATTTTCCAACCGGTCAATCTTGCGGCGAGTCTAACATTCTGACCCTTTTTACCGATCGCCAGAGATAGTTGGTCATCATCGACTATAACCTCCATGGTGCTGGAAACCTGATCTATAATGACCTTGGATATTTGAGCTGGCTGGAGAGCGTTACAGACAAATCTGGCAGGTTCATCATTCCACGGAATAATGTCGATTTTTTCACCACGGAGTTCCTGCACAACAGCCTGGACTCTCGATCCTTTCATACCAACACAGGCGCCTACCGGATCAACATCAGCATCTGTGGACCTGACCCCTATCTTTGCACGCTGACCGGGTTCACGAGCGGCGCACATTATTTTGACTATGCCTTCGGCTATTTCTGGAACTTCCTGTTCAAAAAGTTTTACGAGAAAAGACGGGTCGGATCTCGAAAGAATAATCTGAGGATCTTTCTGGGTTCGTTTAACGTCGACGATCATAGCTCTTATTCTATCTGTCTGACGGTAGGTTTCCCTAGGAATTTGCTCAGTAATCGGAAGGATAGCTTCGGCTCTACCTAAATTAACGACAGTGTTCTTTTTTTCAAATCTTTGGACGATTCCCGTAACTATGTCACCCTTTCTATCCTTATATTCAGCGTATATATTTTCTCTTTCAGCGTCTTTCACCTTTTGAATGATGACCTGTTTAGCTGTTTGAGCGGCTATACGTCCGAAACTATCGGCATCAATTTTTTCTCCAAGCTGATCGCCTATTTCAGCGTCCGGATCGAGTTCTTTCCGTGCTGTTTCCAGGTCAATTTCCACGCTGGGATCATCAACCTCGGCAACTACATCTCTGAATCTAAAAACCTCTATTTCTCCACTTGAGTCGCTGTATTGGGCTTCAAGCTCGACCTTCGGACCAAACTTCTTCCTAGCTGCCGAAACCAGCGCCGCCTCAAGGGCCTCTACTAAGGTGTCCCTCGAAATTCCCTTTTCTTTGGCCACCTGGTCAATCATTCGGTCCAAACTTCCCATGGTCACCCTCCCACGCTAAACGCCTTCTTGTGAAGGCCTTGCTGCAAAATTTCTTCCGGCGGAGTTTCTAAATGAGCTTTCTCAATATTTTCCGCGCTTATCTCTATTGTATTATTGTCCACTTCCATTATGACTGTAGCATCCTGAGTTCCTTTTAATATGCCCACAAAATTTTTTCGCCCGCCAATCTTATGAGTAGTTTTAATCCGAGCCACGCGACCGGAAAATCTCTCAAAATCAGTAAGTTTTCTCAAAACTCGGTTTATTCCGGGGGAAGACACTTCCAGATTGTAATGATGATCAATTGGGTCTTCCATGTCGAGTAAAGCGCCGATCTGCCTGCTCACCATTGCGCAATCATCCAACGTCACGCCATTGGGAGCGTCAATATATAACCTCAAATTCCAGGCGCCTCCTGAGAGAAAATATTCCAATTCTACTAACTCGATCCCATCTGGTTCGAGCACAGGTTCTATCATAGTCCAAAGAGTGGACAGAAACTTACGGTTTTTAACCATTTCCTTTTTACGCGCCTGTCTGACGACGTGTTACTCATAATAAAAAACCCGGGATTGTAAAAAACCCGGGTGGTAAGGAACCACTCACTGGAGCGGGCAACGGGGCTCGAACCCGCGACATCAAGCTTGGGAAGCTTGCACTCTACCAACTGAGCTATGCCCGCCTAACCAAAGATTAACAGCGGGCCCTGTTAATGTCAAGCGTATAGCGAAAATCCGGAAAATATTAGTAGCCGCTTGTACAAATCCTCAGTCACGAATATTACAACAGTTTTTGATTGATTTCAACCGATGATTTATCCCGAAGCATTCTTAACCAACCCTTTAGAAACTCCGTTCGCCGGACTTCTAAAACCCAGTTTCTGAATTCCGCAGCACCTTTCGCATACTCTTCGTCGCTGGCAGGGTCGGTCTTGACAAGTCTCACAATGGCAACCCCAGTGGGAGTGATCAAAGGCGTTTGGTAAACAGGGGAAGCTTGGGATACGGATGTCAGCATTTCTGACACCTGGTTGGATTTACCGAGCTGCGGAACAAACCCAGCGGTTCTAGACACCGCATCCAGTGTTTCCCATTCTAAATTATTCCGTTTCGCAATCTTTTCCGCGTCAGATTGATCCTTAGTGATCGCAGCAATCAATCCATCAGCCGTTTTCGTGGCTGTAGCTAGAGCTTGATCCTTAGCATAATCTTTTTCAACCAGGCCTCTGACTTCCGCTAGGAATGGGATTCTTTCAGGCCTTTTTTCCAAGAGTTGAACTACCAGGTAATTCTCGCCACTGCGAACTAGCTTTGAAACCTCACCGGTTTTCAATTCGAATACTTCCTTTGAAATGTTGGGATCATCGACCACACCAGGGATTCCACCTTCTTGTGTTACTAAATCAATCAAACTAAGCTCAAGTCCGAACTTTTTAGCCGGATCCGGAAGGTTCTCGGTTCGATAAACCTTTTCGTAAAAATCGTCCGCGAATTGGGCAATTTTCCTTTTGGCTTGTTCATCCCTTAAATTCTGGACTATTTGGTCTTTAGCTTCGTCAAACGGAGTCTGAGTCTCGTCAACTTTTTCTTGTGTCAGGATCAAGTGGTAACCTTGCTCGGTCAAGATCGGGGATGAAATCCCGCCTTTTTTTAGCTTGAATGCAGCGTCCTCAATCAACGGATTCATGGAGCCTCTGGTAATCCACCCGAGGTCCCCTCCCTTCGACGCCGTGGCGTCATCCTGAGAATTTGCTTTGGCTAATTGATGAAAGTCACTGCCGGTTCGAAGTTTTTCCTCTAACTGAACCGCTTTTTGCTTTATATCCTCTTTGTCTTGATCCGTAGATTTTTCAGGAACTCTTAAAAGGATTTGGCCGATCTGAACTTTCTCGGGAACGACAAATTCCTTCTGGTTTGATTTGTAGTATGAAAGCGCTTCTTCGTCGGTCACGCTGATGTTTCTTAACAGATCTTTCCATGAAAACCACACGTATTCTATCTTAGCCGAAGCCGGAATTTGATATCGAGATTCATTCCGTTTGAAATAACTTTCAAGATCCTTTTCATCAACAAGAGATTTGTCCTTTGGCTCCTCGGATTTTATCATTAGTATCGCCAGAGTCATTTTGTCATTTTGAAAGTGCCACAGAGTCTTTAGTTCTTCAGGGTCCGTTTTGACTGAGTCTGTTACCAGTTTTGAGACCTGATCCGCCAATAATTCCTGCTTCAAAGCCTTTTCGTAAGTATCAGGGGTTAGTTTTAGTGAGCTTAGAAACATCCTAAATATCTCGGGGTCAAAAACCCCATTTCTTTGAAAATTTGGGTCATAGAGAATTTCATGCCTTATGTCAGATTCGTTGACGAACAATCCAAGTTTTGAAGCTTCTTGAATCATGATCTCTTGATCTACTAGACGATCCAGTACGTTTTTTTTCAGATTCAGTCTTTCAAATAGATCGGTAGGCATAGCTCCGCGAAACCTTAATCGAATTTTTTCAACCTCGGTCTGATATGTGTTGTAAAAGTGATCATAGCCAATCACTCGGTCATTGACTTTAGCCGCGTAGTCACGATCCTTGTTTCCTGGTCCACCCCATCCAAAAAAGAAAATGAAAACGATTATAATTCCGCCTAGGGCCACTTTGATTATCCAAGAGCTGGCGTGTCGTCTCATTAGGTCGAGCACGGTTTTCTCCTTTCCGAAGGGGCAATTTTCGAGATGGGATAATAAGGTTATATAATCTTGAAGTCAATGGAGACGCCGGATAGGATCTAATATCAATGTTTTGCGGTGTTTAGGTAAAGCGATGAAACCTAGTTGTTCAATCCCACGATTTTGGACGCTTGATCACCGACTACGTGTCTGTTATTGTCCAATAAAATATTTTGGTTTGAAAAAAATTAGTTTTTCGGAACAAAAATGTTCTCGAACTGGTTATCGAGCCTCTTCTCGAATGACATGGCAATAGACTTGGGGACCGCAAATACACTTGTGTACGTGCGTGGTAGAGGAATCATTTTATCCGAACCATCTGTCGTGGCGGTTAAGATGGATCTCAGGCGCGGACCCCGGATCGTAGCCGTTGGAACGGATGCCAAAAAAATGGTGGGACGTACTCCTGACAACATAAAAGTGATACGTCCTATGAAAGACGGGGTTATTGCGGATTTTGAAGTCACTGAGGCGATGCTGAAACACTTCATCTTTCGTATTCACAAGCGTCGGATGTTTGTGAAACCAAGAATAGTGGTATGTGTTCCGGCGGGAGTGACTCAGGTGGAGATGCGAGCAGTGCGTGAGGCGGCCGAAAGCGCGGGGGCACGCGATGTGTACTTAATTGAGGAGCCGATTGCCGCTGCGATAGGCGCTAATCTTCCGATCACGGAGCCTACGAGTAATATGATCGTGGATATCGGAGGCGGAACAACTGAAGTAGCGGTCATTTCCATGTCGGACATCGTCTACGCCAAGTCTTTGCGAATCGCGGGAGACAAAATAGACAGCGACATTATTAAATATGTCAAACACAAGTACAGTTTGCTGATTGGAGAAAGAACCGGAGAAATGGTCAAGATGCTTATTGGGAGCGCCTGTCATACGAATGAAGAAATGGTAATTGAAGTTAAGGGACGTGATCTCATAGCAGGGGTCCCGAAGGTTATTCCCTTGCGATCCAGCGAGGTTACAGAGGCCATTTCAGGACCGGTCCGAGCGATTCTTGAAACAGTGAAGACCGCCTTAGAGCAGACACCTCCCGAATTGGCATCCGATATTGTTGACAGAGGTATTGTTCTAACCGGAGGAGGATCGCTCCTGAAGAATCTTGACGAGGTTATACGAAGGGAAACAGGGTTACCCGTAGTTGTCGCAGACGATCCTCTTTCAACTGTGGTTCTTGGTTCAGGAATAGTTTTTGAGAACTTCGATTTATACAGGGATGTTCTCATTAGGGCTTGATCTGGATCATATGACCGTGACGCTCGATACTTATTGTTGTCTCGGTTAGAAAAATCAAGTCATAGATTTTCTTAACGGTAATCCGTAATCTGTTTGATTATCAGACTCTATTCGTCAACATTGACGGCTGGTTTTAAGTTCAATCATCAATTCTCCGTTCCTAACGATGCCCCGATCAATAAGAGACATAACTATAGCAGTCATACTGACAAGCCTTGGGCTGATCATGTTGTTCTCATCCTTTGACAAGGGTCAAAGTGGGACTTTTGTGAACCTCATTTACTCGGTCTTCAAACCCGTCGATCAGTTTGTGACTTTTGTCCAGAAAAGAACCGCCGGTATATTCAACTCATATGTTTGGCTTGTAGGAGTAAGTCAAGAAAACCGTGTACTAACCGAAGAGGTTCGGCTATTGAGGACCGAAATAATGTCCTTAAGAGAAAAGGAACTTGAAAACAGACGGCTGAAGAAAATCTTGGATCTTAAAAGTAAACTGGATTTTCCGACACTGGTAGCTCAAATCATTGGAGAAGACGCATCTGGGTTGTTCAGGACCGTTCTTGTCAACAAAGGGTCTGATGATGGGGTTTTGCGGGACATGCCGGTAACAGTGCCGGAAGGTATAGTAGGAAAGATTAACAGATCTTCAACCGTTATGGCCCAAGTAATCATGATTACGGACCCTAGCGTGTCAGTGGACTGCAGAGTGGAACGCACACGCGAGAGGGGATTGCTTAGTGGATCTTACTCTTATTCGTGTCTGCTTCAATATTTGAGCAAAGAAGCACAAATCAAACAGGGTGATCTCGTTGTAACTTCCGGGCTGGACGGCATTTTTCCGCGGGGGCTCGCTGTGGGAACAGTCGAATCGGTTCGCTTATCAGAACACGGTTTGTTTTTAGAGGCAACAGTCACGCCTACGGCGAGGCTTACGGAGATTGAAGAAGTCGTGGTAGTCTTGGGTACGCAGGGAGGCTTTTCGATGGAATCCGGTTTAGAGAGGAAACCTTGAAGGATCTATTCTTTTGTCTCGTTTTTGGATCGGTTTCAATCATTATTCAGTGTTGTGTCCTCGGCAAGATTTTCCCCATGGAGTTCAAACCCGACTTAACATTATTGGTGGTTGTGTGGGTTGGGCTTAAAGGCGACTATGTCTCCGGATTGTTTTCAGCTTTTTTCTTAGGGATTATAGAAGACTTATTGTCTGGGGCGCCTCTGGGGCTGTTTTCCTTTATATACCTTGTCGCATATATGTTCTCGGCATTCGTGAGTGTCAATTTTGATGTGGACCAACTTGGATTGAGTTGGTTAGTGGCAATTGTTACAAGTTTTATTTCTTTCTGTCTGGTTTTCCTGGCTCGATGGCTTGGAGGACAAGTTATGTTTGAACTGCCGATCATAGAATTCATTCTTATAAAAACTATTATGACGTCCCTATGTCTGATAGTTGTGAAACCTCTGCTGGACAACTCATGGAGAGGTTATTCCCGACTGATCGGAGCGACCTAGAGGTAGTGTTTCGCAATTAGAAGCAACTAAGTATGACACAATTACTCAGTGATCGCGTTCCTCAAGATTATTACAAGTCTCGAGTCATTATCCTTTCTATCATTGTCTGTTTGGTAATGCTGGCGCTGCTTATCCGACTATGGAATTTACAGCTTATAATGGGGGAATCCTACGATGACATGGCAATCGAGAACCGGATCAGGTTGCTGCGTTTGCCGCCTCCTCGAGGCTCGATCTATGACAGGAACGGTAAGGCCCTTGCTGAAAACAGTTCCAGTTTCACTTTGTCAATAGTTCCCGGGGCCATAAAAGATCCTCACCTAATTATTGAAGCCTACGCTGATCCACTGGGGTTTTCGCCTGAAAAAATGAGAAGCATAATCGAAAAAAGCCTTGTCGCTCCACGATTCATATCATTTCCCATCAAAAAAAACATAAGTCTTGAAGAAGTGTCGTTAATAAAGGCCCATTCCCGTGAAATTAAAGGCGTGTCCCTCGATGCCAAGCCATACAGACATTATCCGAATGCAGAGTTGTTGTGCCACATTGTTGGCGTTACTGGCGAGATATCGGGATCAGAGTTGGAAAAAAGCGGGCGCGTAGGTTATCGACCCGGTGACTATATCGGCAAGACGGGAATCGAGCGCGAATATGAGACGTACCTGAGGGGTGAGGAAGGCTGGGAACAAATTGAGATTGACGCCAAGGGCAGAAATCTGGCCAGCCTTACAAGAAGACCCGCAAAGCCTGGGGCGGACGTCGTCCTGACTATAGACTCTTCGTTCCAGAAGTTCGTTGAAAATACTTTCACCGAGCGAGCGGGATCAGTAGTTGCAGTTGATCCGGACACTGGACGCATACTGGCAATGGTAAGTAAACCTGGTTTTGATCCTAACCTTTTTTCTCCATCCATTTCAGAACGCAATTGGAAATCACTCAACACCGATCCCCTTCACCCTTTGGAAAATCGTTCAATCCGGGGACTTTACCCGCCTGCCAGTACGTTCAAGCTTGTGACCGCCCTCGCTGCGCTTTCTGAGGGGGTCGTAAAACCTGACAGCAGTTTTGTTTGTTCCGGTGAACTCGAACTAGCGGGCCAAGTTTACCGCTGTTGGAATCAACGTGGTCATGGTCGTGTCTCCCTGCACAAGTCTTTGGTAGAATCCTGTGATGTTTATTTTTACGAATTGGGGTTGAGATTAGGAGCGGATCGAATGGCCCAATATGCGTCGTTGTTTGGGCTGGGTAAACCAACTGGAGTAGAGTTATCTCAGGAATTACCGGGTCTCATCCCCACAAATTATTGGAAGCAGAGAAATTATGGGACCTTCATCAAAGACGGGGAAAACGTAACAATTGGGATAGGGCAGGGCTACACTCTCACAACCCCGATTCAATTAGCCATGATGACAGCGGCTATAGCTAACGGTGGAAACGTAATGCGACCTTATTTGGTGGAGGAAATTAGGTCTCGGGAAGGTTCCACAATATTCGGACAGACACCGGTGATTCGATGGAATTTGAAACCCGATCCCCAGAATTGGTCACTCATAAGGAAGGCTATGCGTGACGTGGTCGAAGAACGTGCGGGAACCGGCCGACGATGCAGAATCCCTGGGCTCACGGTCTATGCGAAGACGGGCACATCTCAGGTGATAAGCGCAAGAGAAAAATCCAATGGTGATGATGAGGTTCCATATCATGAGAGAACGCACGCCATGTTTGTCGCATTTGTTGATGATCAACCACGAAAGATCGCCGTTGTGGTAGTAATTGAGCATGGCGGTGGAGGTGGCAAGACCGCTGCGCCCCTGGCGCGCAAGATTATTTGCAGATATTACGGACTTCCTGATCCAGGAGAGCCCCGTGACTGATTTGAGTTATAAAAAATTTGGAACTTGCGGTTAACAAGGCCCAACCTTAGATGCCCAATACATATCTTGATTCCAATGTAATAAGTTCCGTTCGAAAATTTGAATGGTTCTTATGTCTTAACGCCATCACACTGGCAATTATAGGGATTGTGTCGATTTACAGTGCGACAATCCCGATGGGGAGCGCAGGGAGGTCCTTTGTAATAAAACAGACAGCCTGGCTGAGTCTAGGAGTTGTCCTTCTAATTCTATTCTCGTTTGTTGACTATCGGATTCTCGATCGTTGGGGGAGCTGGGTATACATTTTCATTTTGGTGGCTTTGATATCAGTGTCCATTTTTGGCCGGGTGACGGCAGGTTCAAGACGTTGGATCGATTTTGGTCTTATGCGTTTCCAACCTTCGGAGTTCGCGAAGTTGGCCATAGTGATAGTTTTGGCAAAAAGCCTGAGCAATAGGACACGCGGACCTCTCGATGACTGGACTGAGATATTCAGAAATCTAGCACTAGTTCTTGTGCCGGCTGTCTTTGTGACGACTCAACCGGATCTGGGAACAGCTATAGCGATGTCTCTGGTCGCTATAACAATGGCTATGTTTGTAGGACTGAGCAAAAGGATATGGAGCGCGATTGCCGGATTAGCAGTAGTGTGCGTTCCGCTGATCTATATTGGGGCAAATTATTTTCTTCTCGACTATCAGAAAAGAAGACTATTGACATTTATCAATCCCGATCAGGACCCTTTGGGCGCGGGATATCAAATCATCCAATCTCAGATTGCGATTGGGTCCGGTGAGTTGTTCGGTAAAGGGTTCTTGAAAGGCACTCAGAACCAGTTGATGTTTTTACCGGTTAAGCACACTGACTTCATTTTTGCGGTTTTGTCGGAGGAGTGGGGATTTATTGGTTGTGTAATCATACTAATGTTGTTCATGATCTTTATTCTGCGTGGACTTGCGATCGCCGACCGAGCGCGGGATGATTTCGGAACATTGCTAGCGGTTGGTTGTATTGCAATAATTTTTTGGCATGTGGCGATAAACGTCGGCATGGTTATGGGATTGGTTCCGGTTGTAGGTGTTCCTCTGAGCTTTGTCAGTTATGGCGGGTCTTCTTTGTTATCTTCCTTTCTGGTTACGGCTATTTTGTCATCTATAAGTTCGCGTAGGTTTTCTTGCCTGGCCTGAGATGATCAGGTATCTATTGAAGATTGTTTTTAGCTTCGGTCATAATCGAATCAATTTTATGGAATTTATCGAAAAGACTGAAATAATTTTCAATTATTCCTTGAAGTTGATTTGCGGCTGTGTTAAGGAACTGGCGACCGGCCCTTCGGCCAGAGACAATTGCGCC
Source organism: Deltaproteobacteria bacterium (assembly GCA_026388665.1). Classification (GTDB taxonomy): domain Bacteria; phylum Desulfobacterota; class Desulfomonilia; order Desulfomonilales; family Desulfomonilaceae; genus CAJBEZ01. The sequence goes on along the minus strand of JAPLJJ010000087.1, from coordinate 36,013 downwards.
GGGATCACAGGGAGGGCACATGCTCCGATTCAGGAAAACAAAGAGTGACGCAGTAACAGGTTTTTTAGGTTCACAAACCGAGTTCACCGGTAAACTGTCGTTCTCTGGGATAGTTCACTTAGATGGTCATTTTGATGGAGAAATCATCAGCCGTGGGACTCTCGTAATAGGGGCTGATTCTGTTGTGCATGCACAGATTCACTCGAACATTCTGAAAGTTTCCGGTGAGGTGCATGGCGACATCACTGCGACTGAAAAGATTGAGCTGTTTCCTCCGGGAAAAGTTTTCGGACATTTAAAGACGCCAAGCCTCGTGATAGAGGAGGGTGTCATTTTTGAAGGTACATGTTCTATGGCTTCATTTCAGCCGGACATGCCGGAGTTGACGAGCCGTTCGGATGAAAAAGGACTTGAGACAGGATCGATTGAAGTGATATCAGCCCAAGCGTGGCCGCCCAGTTTTGAATCCTCAGACAATCTGTCAAATGAGGAATCGGGCGAGGAGACGGTAGCAGAGCAGAATCGCTGAATCTCACCTTCGGACCCAGTTTCTGAGAGAAAAAATTCTTGACACCCCTAGTCTGGGGTGTTAGAAAATATGGCATTTAAAGTCTGGGTCCAAAAAATATCCTTGCCAAAAAAATCAGTTTGAAGGCGTCCTATAGCGTGACACGGGGTAGAGTCATGCTAAATGGGCGAAAAACTTCTCGAATCAGGAGATCAAAACAGTGATAAATGTAAATTTCACTCTGTTCATTCAGTTGATCAATTTCCTGATTCTCTTACTCCTCCTCAATGCTCTATTGTATAAGCCGGTGCTGGGTAAAATTCGGGAAAGAGAAGCTCAAGTCAAAGCCGATCGGGATGAGGCATCGCTTCTGGAGACTGAGGTTTTGGAGCAGGAGAAGAAACACCAGGAGGCGCTGATCGAGGCGAGGCAAGTAGCCGGAAAAGAAAAGGCCGAGCTGCTTGCAGCGGCTAAGAAAACGGAAGCCGACATCCTTGAGAAAGCGCGAATTGAAGCGGCCCGCATTGTGGATGAGATGAGATTGTCCATACAAGCGGAGTCGGAAAAGGTACGGACGGCTCTCAAAGGCGAGATGGCCCCCCTAGCTCAATCCATTTCGGAGAAAATAATAGGGAGGGCAATTTGATGGATTGGAAGAAAGTTCTTGGGAATTTTTCTTTTTTGGTAATCTTGTTGTTGAGCGCCGTTAGCATAGCCAACGCTTCGTCTGGTGGGGGAGAGGAATCGAGTTGGACTCCATGGTTGTTAACATGGAGAGTGATCAACACAGTGGCGCTTATCGCCCTCCTCATCTATTTCGTAAAGAAACCTCTCATCACCTTTTTCGCGGAACGCAAAGATCAAATCAGAAGAGATCTTGCAGAAGCCTTGGAACAACGTGAGGCGGCTCTCCGATTGCTGGCGGAGTACAAAGAAAAGATCGCCGGCATGGAGAAAGAGCTTGACCGGATGCGGGTTGAATTGAGGAAGGCAGCGGAGTCCGACAGCGAAAAGGTTATGGCAAACGCTGAAAGAATGTCCGGAGCCATTGTTGAATCAGCCAAAATGACCGCAGAGCAAGAAGTTAGAAAGGCTCGCGAGTCCCTGAGAAACGAGGCCGTAGAATTGGCCGTGCAAATGGCCGAAACCATGATTCGTGAAAAGATTACGGAAAAAGACCGTAAGCGAATCGTTGAGGATTACCTCGTTAAAGTCGGGGGTATGAAGTGATAGACACCACTTTAGCAAAGCGTTACGCAAAAGCCCTAGTCGAAATAGGTCAAGCGAATGACGCATTGGACAAATATGGGAGCGATTTGACAGCTCTGACGGAAATTATTTCAGAGTCCAGAGATTTTAGAGAAGTTCTCGTGAGCCCCGTCTTTACGAAAGATGACAAGAAGAGGATCGCCAGAGATATTCTCACCAAAATCGGCGCGGATCCAATGGTGATAAATTTCGTCAATGTGTTAATAGATCGAAAGCGCATAAATCAACTCGATGGAGTAGAAGCGGCGTTTCGAGCGAGTGTCGATGAGATACGCGGAATCACGAGAGGTGAAGTGATAAGCGCTGAGGATCTGGAACAATCAGACCTCGGTCGCGTGACGGAAGCTCTTTCCAAAATAAGTGGCAAAAAGGTTCTGGTAACTACCAAGGTTGACCCCTTCCTAATCGGGGGCCTTGTTGCCAGGGTCGGAGACATGGTTTTTGATGGCACAATTAGAACTCAATTAAACCAGCTCAAGGAAAGCCTGAAGGGATAGGGACAATGCAAATCAGAGCCGAAGAAATCAGTCAAATCATTAAACAGCAGATCCAGGAGTACGACAAAAAGGTAGAGGTTAGCGAGACCGGAACGGTGATTAGCGTCGGTGACGGTATTGCTCGTTTGCATGGACTAGAGAATGCAATGGCCGGCGAGCTTCTCGAGTTCCCGCATGGGATCATGGGAATGGTTCTAAACCTCGAAGCGGACAACGTTGGCGCCGCCATCCTTGGTGAAGATGTTCACATCAAAGAAGGCGACACGGTCAAGAGAACAAACCGAATTGTGCAGGTTCCGGTTGGGCCGGCGATGCTTGGAAGAGTGGTCGATTCTCTTGGTCAACCGATTGATGGAAAGGGTCCTGTCGACACAAGTGAATTCCGAATGGTCGAAGTAGTCGCTCCCGGTATAATCAAGAGGGAACCTGTTAAGGAGCCGCTTCAAACCGGAATCAAGGCGATCGACGCGATGATTCCAATAGGACGTGGTCAACGCGAACTCATAATTGGAGACCGCCAGACAGGGAAGACGGCGATTGCGATTGACACCATAATCAATCAAAAAGACAGTAACGTAAAATGCATCTATGTCGCCATTGGACAAAAACGTTCGACTGTTGCCCAGGTCGTTGCGACCTTAGAGCGTTTTGGCGCAATGGATTATACTATCGTAGTCTCTGCGACCGCTTCAGATCCGGCGCCTATGCAGTATATCGCACCGTATTCCGGCGTCACCATGGGTGAATACTATCGAGACAATGGTCAGCATTCGCTGATCATATACGATGATCTCTCTAAGCAGGCCGTCGCTTATCGTCAGTTGTCTTTGTTGCTTAGAAGGCCCCCCGGACGTGAAGCCTATCCGGGTGACGTTTTCTATCTGCATTCACGATTGCTGGAAAGAGCCGCAAAGCTTAACCAAGTTGACGGCGGAGGCAGTCTGACGGCGCTACCTATTATTGAAACACAGGCCGGTGACGTTTCAGCTTATATTCCTACTAATGTTATCTCGATTACTGACGGTCAGATCTTTTTGTCGACCGACCTTTTCTACTCCGGTGTTCGACCGGCTATTAACGTTGGTTTGAGCGTATCGAGAGTTGGTGGTAACGCTCAGATTAAGGCCATGAAGCAGGTCGCAGGAACGTTGCGTCTCGATCTGGCGCAGTTCAGGGAACTTGAAGCGTTCTCACAGTTTGGGTCAGACTTGGATAAAGTTACCCAAGCTCAGTTGGCTCGAGGAACGCGATTGGTCGAAATCCTGAAACAACCACAGTATGAACCGATGGCCGCAGAGAAACAGATAGCGGTAATATTCGCAGCGACAAACGGATATGTGGATGAATATGACGTAAGAGTGCTGGCCGAGTATGAACGACAGTACGTGAGTCACCTTGAAAGCAGCTATCCGGATGTTCTGACTGAAATCAGGGAGAAAAAGATCATATCCGCTGAGCTTGAGTCCAAGATGAAAAAGATATTGGACGAGTTTAAGGCGGTTTTCAATCCTCCCGTTGTTTCACTCGTATAGAGTTCAGACCAAGCTCGATGTGGTTTGACATCCGGATTTAGTCCACAAGGAATGAGGTCGAAATGGCAAGTCTACGAGATATTCGTAAACGCATAGCCAGCGTCAAGAACACTCAGAAGATCACAAAAGCCATGAAAATGGTGGCGGCGGCCAAGCTGCGTAGGGCTGAAGAGGCGATCAAATCGGGTAGGCCCTTCTCGGAGAAGATGCGCGAAGTGATGATGTCCTTGGCCGCGAGGACGCAAGCTCATCAAATGCTTGAGTCTCGTCCGCCTCAGAAGGCTCTTCTGATACTGGTGACCGCTGACCGCGGGTTATGCGGAGCATTTAATACCAATTTGCAGCGTCGTGCTGAGGCCTTTTTAAAAGAAACGAAGGCCAAAAGTATTCAAGTTGATTTGTTGACAGTAGGGCGTAAAGGGAATGACTACTTCCGCAGGCGTCAGGTAACAATAGTCGAAAAATTTAACAATGTGATGAATAGCATAAGCTATGATTTGGCCGGACGAATTGTTTCCATCGTCACGGAAAAATTTCTAGCCGGCGAGTATCAGGAAGTCTACGTACTGTACAATAGTTTTCGATCAGCGGTTGCTCAGATAATAACACTTCGTAAGCTCCTGCCTATTGCTCCGGACGAGGAAGGTTGGAAGCCTCGACGAGCTTACTTGTACGAGCCATCAGAGGAGGAGTTACTTCAAGAGCTTCTACCTAGATATGTTCAAGTGCAAGTCTTCACCGGGCTTCTGGATTCCGTCGCGAGTGAGCACGGCGCAAGGATGTCTGCGATGGAAGCTGCGACTACCAATGCGGGTGAGATGATTCAAAAGCTGACGTTGAAGCTTAACCGAAAACGTCAGGAATCGATTACAACAGAGTTAATGGAGATCGTCGGCGGGGCCGAGGCGCTCAAAGGTTAGCCGGAATCTCTCCAATACCAAGTTTAATAAAGATCAGGAAGACGGTTTCAGGAGGAAATCCTAAAATGAGTGTAGGGAAAATCGTTCAAGTAATCGGCCCCATCGTCGATGTCGAATTTCCGGAGAATCAGCTTCCGGCGATTTATAACGCCTTACTGATTTCAAATCCCGCGATTAACAGCGAGCCGGATAACCTAGTTGTTGAGGTGGCCCAACATCTCGGGGATAATACTGTGCGAACCATCGCTATGGACTTGACGGATGGTCTTGTACGAGGAATGCCGGTCAAGGACACAGGGGCTTCGATTCAAGTTCCAGTGGGCAAAGCGGTCCTCGGGAGAATTATAAATGTGGTCGGTCGGCCCGTCGATGAAGGTGGTCCCGTAAGTGCCGAAGCCATGAGACCTATTCACCGTCCTGCCCCTTCGTTTGATGAACAAGTTACACAGATTTCTATTCAGGAGACGGGAATCAAAGTCGTTGACCTAATTGCTCCGTTCATGAGAGGTGGAAAGATCGGATTCTTCGGCGGCGCAGGCGTCGGGAAGACCGTCTTTATGATGGAGATTATTAATAACATCGCCAAGCAGTTTGGTGGAACATCAGTGTTTGCAGGAGTCGGCGAAAGGTCTCGTGAAGGGAATGACCTTTACCTTGAAATGGGTGGAGTGCTTCCCGGTCAAAAGAAACCCGAAGGGGAAAGAGTCCTTGATCGCGCCGCGTTGATTTACGGCCAGATGAACGAGCCTCCGGGGGCTAGAGCCCGAGTGGCGTTGACCGCTCTTACTGTCGCCGAATATTTCCGTGATGAGCAGGGAATTGATGTTATGCTTTTCATTGATAACATCTTCCGATTCACTCAGGCTGGTTCGGAGGTTTCCGCGCTTCTTGGACGAATGCCCTCCGCCGTCGGTTATCAGCCGACACTCGGAACCGACATGGGCGAGTTGCAGGAACGAATATGCTCGACCAGAAGCGGTTCGATTACGGCTGTTGAGTGTATATACGTCCCGGCTGACGATTTGACCGACCCAGCGCCGGCAACCACTTTTGCTCACTTGGATGGAACCGTGGTTCTCTCCCGTCAGGTGGCTGAGTTGGGAATATACCCAGCCGTTGACCCTCTGGACTCCACTTCAAGAATTCTGGATCCCAGAGTACTTGGTGAAGAGCATTACAATGTCACGCGGCAGATTCAGTTAGTCCTTCAGCGGTATAAGGATCTTCAGGATATTATTGCAATTCTGGGTATGGACGAACTATCAGAAGAGGACAAGCTGGTCGTGACTAGAGCCCGGAAGATACAACGGTTCCTGTCTCAACCATTCTTCGTTGCGCAGGAATTTACCGGTACGCCCGGTAAGTATGTAAAGATTGCGGATACCGTTGCGGGATTTAAGGAAATCGTTGAGGGCAAATGCGATGACCTTCCCGAGCAGGCGTTTTACATGGTAGGTGATCTGAGTGAGGTCCGAGCCAAGGCTGAGAAACTGGCGAGCTCCGCAGCCTGATCAGGAGAAGTTCATGGCTGAAAAGTTTAAGGTAGAACTGATAACTCCACGTGGGATAGTATTAGATAGGATGGTGGAGGAAGTCATTGCGCCCGGTGTGATGGGTGAATTCGGCGTTCTGTCTGGGCATACACCTATGCTGACTTTCATCAAACCCGGGATTTTTTCTTATCTTGAGTCCGACCGGTTTGTGAAGTATGTTGTTGGGGCTGGATTCTGTGAGGTATTAAAAGACTCGGTCACTGTGTTGGTGGAGGAAGCTCATACGGCTGAGTCCATTGACAAAGCCGAAGCGTCTCAGGAACTGTTGAAACTGGAGAAGGAACTTCTCGAGATAGACGCGCTTGAAAATTCGGTTCAATACGAAAGAGCATTAAACAGGATCAAAGTAGCCAAGGCAAAAATATCGCTTGCCGGGGGCAATTGACACTTAAGTGTCTGAATCGAAACGAAAGCCTTGACATGGTCGAACTATTCGACCCTCTGTCGAGGCTTTTTTAGTTATGGTTCTTCTCTCTAAGTTACTCGTTTAATGTGGAATAGTGACTGTTTGATGATTGCTAAAGATCCTATAACCCTAATTAGAGAAAAACTGAAAAAGCTTAATCTTGACGCAGTGTTGTTAAATACTTCGGAAATTACGCGCTCCGTCAATTTGAGATATCTGTCAGGATTCAGCGGATCCGACGCGACCATCTTGATGACCCCGAACCAATTGCGGCTTTTTACTGATGGTCGTTACAAGACACAGGCTCGAGAGGAATCAGGACAGTTCCGGATCCATATTACAGGTGACAAAATCAGGTCTTTGGGGAAGGTAATACGAAGCCAGGGAATCCGAAGACTAGGGATAGAAGGAAGCAGAATTAGCTTCGATTTCGTTGACGCATTGAAAAAGGCCATCAAGAATGTTGATGTCATTTCATTCGGCAGGAAAGGCTTGGAAGACACCAGGATAATTAAAGGCGCAACAGAGATTGAGAAGATTAGTTTGGCAGCGCGTCTTGCATCTTCGGCTTGTAGGGAACTGTTGGAATCAGATGTCTCGGGTAAAACGGAGAAAGAGTTAGCTGGGCGGCTCAAGTTTCTCTTTGAGCAAAAGGGCGCTTCCGGAGAATCCTTTGAAACCATTGTTGCGTCAGGAATTAGAAGCGCACTGCCACATGGGCGGCCTACGGATAAACGGATCGAGTTGGGTGACTTGGTTGTCATTGATTACGGGTGTCTTGTATCGGGTTATAGCAGCGACGAGACTGTAACTTGCGTGGTGGGACCCCCAACTTCAGATCAAATAAAGATTCATCAAGTGGTTTATGAGGCGCACAACAAGGCCATAGAATTCGTTAAACCCGGCGTAGGAACAGATGAAGTTGATCGGGTTGCCCGGCAAACAATTTCAGAAGCCGGATATGGAAAATATTTCATGCACAGTCTTGGGCACGGGATTGGCCTTGAAGTTCACGAGGCGCCGTATCTTTCGCCTCGATCGAAAACTCCTCTGGAAGCCGGCATGGTTTTTACAGTCGAACCTGGGATATATATAGAAGGATCAGGAGGCGTACGGCTCGAGAGTTTGATTCATCTCACACCGTCCGGTCCTGAAATTCTCTCAAATGCGTCAAAAGGGCTCATTTTAGTGACCTGAACTCAGGGGGGCGCGGTTTTGGATTAACTGCGACAGCAGAAAATGATAGGAAATCGAGGATCATCTCGGAGGCTATATGTACTCAACCTCAGACTTCAGAAAAGGTCTTAAAATAGAGATAAATGGTGAACCATTCACAATGGTTGATTTTTTGCATGTTAAACCAGGGAAGGGCGGCGCATTTGTTCGCACAACTCTAAAAAGTCTTATAACCGGCAATGTAATCGATCGAACTTTTCGGTCAGGTGAAAAACTTGACAAACCTGACTTAGAGGAAAAGCAGATGCAGTTCCTCTATGAGAGTGATGGAGAATTTCATTTCATGGATAGCGAGACTTACGAGCAATTGTTTCTAACCCAAGAAAATCTTGGTGACACTCGTAATTACCTCCAGGAGAATGTAAATGTAACGGTGCTTTTTCACAACGGGAAGCCGATTGGAGTAGAAGTTCCGATTTTTGTTGAACTGACTGTGACTTCTACGGAACCGGGTGTGCGTGGGGACACAGCGGCAGGCGCGACAAAACCGGCGACGTTAGATACCGGCATGACAGTTCAGGTTCCGTTGTTTGTCAATGAAGGAGACGTCCTGAAAATAGACACCCGGACAGGCAAATACACAGAGCGCGTTCGCTAGAATGGCCCCAATGGAAAACTATGGTCTTGTAATTCACGACGATCAATCTTTTCTGGCTAAAGTCGTTGAACTTGGTGTTCAACTCGGTGCTCTTACTAGAGAAAGGGCTGACGAAATCATACGTATTTCTGTCGCGATGGCCAACAAATACGTTCTGCAAAAGGAAATCGACTTTCGGTCGGTCGAGCAACTGGCTAGGGTGCAGCAGACCATTCTGAGGCTCGTTGGTGTCGGTTTGGAAATTAAGAGCAAAGGCAACATTGACCAAGGCATAGATTATATTAGGGTTTCGTCACCTGTTGATTTGTTCAGGTTAGCATATACAAGGATCGAGAATCTAAGAAATGAATGGAAGAAACTGCTTCTGAACCACAAGATTCAGATTCTTGTTAACCAGGAGGATTACGAGTGTTTGAGTGAAATAGCGTGTCAGATTCTCGCGGAAATGAGCGTTTTCACGGAAGCTGAACTCTACACGATTAGATCCATTACGCTCGATGATGATCTCTTCACGTCATTGTCCATTCTTGAATATTACGAATCAGAGTTGAGACGTTACCAATTCATCCTGAAACTGAAGGATATCCTGCCATTTGATATGCTGAACCGCTCGCCTCTTGTAAAAGCGGAAAACTTGTCTGAAGTGGACTCGATTCGAGAGGCTTTGATAAACACCCTGGTCATTTCAGGTTACGTTGAAACGGAAAGCCCAATAGCGGTAGGTCTTAATGATGTGCGCCGGTTTCTCGAGTCCATAGACTGGTCCGATATCGATGACCCTTTTCCCGTTGAGATTGAGACACCGGTTATTGATGTAATTCATGAGCTTGGTCAGGGACTGGATGAGAACGATGCGTCTCTGTTAGCCAAAGAGGTTATCAGATCAATTCAGAAGCTGGTCACGATGATCGTTAACGATTGGAAAACAGTCAATTCCCCTTCGATGCCAATATTCTTCAAACGATGGACACGTATTGCGATACTATCGGACAAACTCGATGAGCTTGAGCAGCTCATAACTCCTTCGGGTAGATTGGATGAATTTGAGTTTGAAAATTTGGTAGAGAAAATGGTTCGGCTGCCTGAGTTAGAGATCAACAACGTAACAGATCGTTTACCATGGGATTCTCTGTCTCCCGATCAGGTGATTCGTCTTTTTCATGATGTTAGGTTGCACCAGAAAAAGTTTGTCGATCATGTGTCTTTGGTCGAATTTTCAGGGCCTGAACTTATTGACTTGATAGAGATCATGGAAACTGGGACATTGAAGATAATCATTCCGAAAATAAAGGATGTTCTCGCTAATCTGTCTCTGGAACTGGAAGATCTGGAAATATTGGCTTCAGTGCAGGAGATTGATGTCTATTCTTTATTACGGGTCACAGCTCCGCCTCAACTTGACAAAGGTCAAGCATTGCTGGAATTCCGAGATGGAGGACCTAGAACTCGGAAAATTTTGTTTCATTCATGCGTTGGAGCTGACTTTTTCCCGGATTTTTTTCTGGAAGTTTGGGCCATGGATCCTCAATTTGTAAAACGAGAGATCAGGTCTTTGTCGCCTGCCGAAATGGGGCCCTTTATTCGCTCCGTTTTGGGATCCACACCTCCCAAAGTAGTTAAAGGGAATAAAAAAGAATTTGAAATTGAATTCATGTCCAATGAACTCAACAGCTTCTACAATAGTCTGCCGGCCACAAAGAAAAAAGCGGTGATTCGATTTTTTTACGGCCAAGATAAATGAACGAAAACTCTTTGGGACGGACGTGAGTTTTCGCACCTATGGGCAAAAAAACCTATTCATGAAGTTGTTTAAGGAATTCCGGATGAACCTGGTAACCGGCGCTTAGAGCTTCCCGAACGTGAAATTCGGCTTTTTCAATGTCATTGTTGTGGAAATACGCTACGGCCAGGTTGTTATGAGCCATACCAAATTCCGGTTTTAGTCGGACAGCGGCGGAGTTGTGATCGATAGACTTGTCCATTTCGCCTGACGCAAGATAGATATTCCCCAGATTTAGATGAGCGACGATTGAATCAGGGTCTATTCCAAGGGCCCTCTGAAAACTCTTCTCTGCCTGGTCGAGCATACCTTTATGACTGAACGCTATACCTATGTTGATGCATGCTTCAACGAGATCGGGCCTGAACTCTAGAGCCTTCAAACTCTCTTCAATGCAGGTGTCGTAATCACCCTTCTGAAGCAATATGGCCGCAATGTTCACTCTGGCTTCAAGTAGTCCTGGTCTTGCCTTCAAGGCCGTACGAAACTCGGTAACGCTTCTGTCCCACTGTTTAGCTCGGGCTAAAGCAAGGCCTAGGTTATAGTGGGCGTTGGCGGAATCAGGGTTTTCAGCTAACTTTCTTTCCAGATTCTCTATTGTATCTTGTTCTGAATGGCTGTTTTCCGATTGTTGCTTGTTAGAATCTGTCGTCATTTAACCACCTTGTCAGAATCCAAGAGTTGTCAATCTTTAAACGAAACTAAACGCTACTGGTTAAATAGTCAAGGAGACCATTTCATTGAGTAATCTACGATGGTAAATCTGGCGCCACGATGGCTGACATTATAGCGTGACATTTGCATGAGGTTGCTATCAAGTAGTTTTTGCCGGGGACAACCGATTCACAAATTAGCCGTAAATCATGGAAGGTGTAAGCACCGACCCCAGGCAATACTTGTGAGCTTCGAATCACGAGTGTCTGGAAGCCTGACACGCTTATGTCCTGAATCTTGTTGAACATAGGTCTGCGTCGTGTCCCTGTAATTGCGCAAGTTTCTTTTTCCTCACAGTCATCGGGACACATAAAATTCGCGTGACTCATCCACATGGTTGATCGGTCCACAAATGAAAAATTCTGAAAATTAAGAGCCACCTCTTTTGGTAGGTCAGTAGGTTCTGTTTCGGGCTTGGAAACCAGAATGTAAGTCACAGCGATATTGGAAGGAGCTACAGGAACGATCAAATCCGGGTCGAGCAATTCGTGACAATCTGCCAGAAAAGCCTCCCAGTTGCCAGGGAACAGTTGTATTCGCTCATTGGAAAGGCTTGAGTCGAGATTGAGGATAGGATCTACGATGATGAAATCAGCGGAGCTAAAGCGAGTCTTGAGTCTATCAAAAGCGAGCCGACCAAATTTTCCAAATCCGACCAAGATGAAACGCAATTATAGGACCGCCTTTACAACCCTAATTTTCCCGCTAAGATCAGTATAGGTCTGAATCTGAGAAAAGTCATTCAACTCGAATATTTCTCTGACAGGTTCCGACTGTTCATCTCCGATTTCGAGAATTAATCTACCTTCCGGTTTCAAGCGATCACGAGACATTTGAATCAATCGCCTGATTGTTTCGAGACCGTCAGGACCCCCATCAAGGGCGCAATTCGGCTCAAATTTAAAGATTTCCGGGGCCAGTGAACATATAAGGCCGGAAGGAATATAGGGGGGATTAGAATAAATAATATCAAAAACAGGCCCCTTACGCACTGAGTCAAGCAAATCGGACCCGAAAAGATGGACCCGATCCGGCAGGCCCTTGTCCGACGTGTTAGAGAGAGTATTGTGCAGCGCGTTAAATGAAATGTCACACGCATAGACCTCGATATCAGGTTTTTCACGACATATCGCGCAGATTACAGCCCCAGATCCACATCCGACTTCCAAAATTGAACAGTTATGCAATGTTCTAAATTCATCCAGGACTACTTCTACGAGGATTTCAGTTTCCGGCCTTGGGATCAAGACCCCGGGACGGATCGTTATGTCGAGAGACCAAAATTCTTTCTTTCCCGTGATCAGGGCTACAGGCTCCCGTAACGATCGCCGACGCACAAATTCTCTATACTGGAGTCGTTCCGCGTCTGTCAGTGGTCGATCAAAATCAAGATAGAGCCCGAGCCGTTTTATTCCCAGCGCATGCGCCAATAACAACTCGGCGTCCAAACGCGGAGTCTCGCACCCCTTACGTTTCAGGTATTCGACAGTCCACATCAATACTTCTTTGATGGTCCAAATTTCTTTTTTGTTAACAAGATCTTTCATGTTGTTGTCTACAAATTTTCCACTGGATTTCGAGTTTCCACTCTCTTATTAAATAGTTGGCGCGCCAAACCCATCACATTTTGCTCGGCGGGGCTTTCAAGCATCATAAAGGGCTTACGATGTAACCTTTTGATTGTCTTGACAATCACAGGAAACAAGGGATACCCTTTTTCATCATTTTTCCCTCGAAGGTCAGGAGAAGTTGATGAAATTAGTGGTCCTTATAAAACAGATTCCGAATACGAGCAATGTGCGGATTGATCCCAAGACCGGCAATCTTGTACGCGAGGGTGTTACAAGCATAATGAATCCCGAAGACCGCCATGCTCTGGAAGCGGCCCTATCAATCAAGGATCACTTCAACGCGGTGGTGGATGTTATCAGCATGGGGCCCCCGCAGGCTATAGAAGTAATTTGCGAAGGCCTTGCCATGGGAGCTGACAAAGGAATCCTCTTGACTGACAGGGCATTTGCAGGCGCTGACACGTGGGCCACGTCAACCGCATTAGGGAATGCTATCAGAAAAAATGGCCCTTTTGATCTGATCCTTGCCGGGAGGCAGGCCATTGACGGAGATACAGCTCAAATCGGCCCTCAAATAGCTGAGTTTTTGGGTATACCTCAGATCACTTGTGTAAGCGCATTGGAGTTATCTGACGGAAAGGTGGTTGCAAACCGGATCATCGAGAATGGTTGTGAGCGGATTGAGACTCCTTTACCGGCTCTCGTTACATGTCTGGCTTCACTTAACGAACCTAGATACCCGACTGTTGGTCGAATTCTAGACTCTGTTCTAGAATCAACTCCAATCGAGATATGGAACGCAGCGGATATTGGCGTGAAGGCCCAGGAAGTAGGGTTGGCCGGGTCTCTTACCCAGGTGTTAAAGACGTTTACCCCGAAGGGAGGCAGAGAAACCCAATATCTCGAAGGAACTCCCAGCGATATTGCCTCCGGAATAGTTCAATTTTTTGTAGACCGTCAAGTTCGTCTCGGAGAATAGAATGTCAATACTAATACAGCAGGACAGGTGTAACGGATGTGGACTTTGTGCGCGATCGTGTCCTTATCAAGCGTTGGAAATGCTGGACAAGAAGGCGACCTGGCTAGAGGATCGATGCACTTTGTGCGGAGCCTGTCTTGAGTCCTGCAAAGTAGGGGCGCTGAGCGGCGAAATACCGACGCGCGAAGCGCCTGACTTCAGGGAATATAGAGGTGTCTGGGTTTTTGTGGAGCGACAAGGCTCCGGGTTTCATCGATCAGCTTTCGAATTGTTAGGATGTGCACGCGGCCTGGCAGACTTTTTGGGAGAGGACGTCAGCTCGATTATGTTGGGAGCGGACTCGGATGATAAAGGATTCAATGAATTAATCTCGAGGGGAGCTGATCAGTGTATAGCCGTAAATCATCCAGCACTTGGCCAATATCGTACGTGCTCTTATACACATGCGCTGACGCATCTTGTCCTCAAGCATCGACCGTCAATTCTCTTGATCCCAGCGACTACGATAGGGCGAGATCTGGCGCCCCGACTGGCGAGACGGTTGAAGCTCGGGTTAACTGCGGATTGCACGAGGCTAGCGATTGATCCACAGGAACGGGTTCTCCTTCAAACTCGCCCGGCATTTGGTGGAAACATCATGGCCACGATAGTCACACGTTACTCAAGACCCCAAACCGCTACTGTCAGACCGGGGGTCATGAAACCCCTGGATATCGATTCGACAAGAAAAGGCGTAATTGTTTTTGAGGATGTCAATCTACCTGATAGCGTTGATGTTACCAAAATTCTCGAATGTGTGATGAATATTGAATCCGCCACGAACCTTTCTGAGGCTGGAATCATAGTCGCCGGGGGGAGACCGATTTGTTCGGAACAGGGCATGTCTGTCTTGAAGGAATTTGCTGAGGCTATCGGCGCTGAAGTAGCATGCACACGAGTAGTTGTTGAAGAGGGATTTATGTCTACGGATCGGCAGGTAGGTCAAACCGGTCAAACAGTGAGGCCGGAGATCTACTTTGCTTGCGGGATCTCGGGCGCGGTCCAACACCGTGCCGGTATGGATGGCTCTCGTTATATAGTGGCAATAAACAGAGATCCTGATGCTCCAATATTTGAAATAGCAGACGTCGCTGTTGTGGCGGACATCTACCAGATACTCCCGATTCTGACTCGAACTATTAAGGATTACAAAGGACTAAGCATAACATGCTGATCAGATGGCTGCAGTCGCCATTACCCATATCTTACAATTGCCCTCAAAGATTTTAGCCGGATCCCAGGAGATTCACGTGACACGAATACCCAGACCTACCGCAGAAGAAATGATTAGAAAAACCTTTGCCAGATTCACTGATGATGAGATTATTCCCAAAGCCAGAGAGATGGATGAAGCAGGAAAATTTCCTCGTTGGATGTTTGAAAAAATAGCGAAAACAGGCGCGTACGCGATGCGCTATCCCAGAAAAATTGGTGGCGCGGGAGGCAACACAACACAATTTTGCATAATGGTCGAGGAATTAGCTCGAGGTTCAATGAGTGTTGCTGCGTTTACCGCTATGCAATGCCTAATGGGAACCAATTTCCTCTATCAGTATGGTACGAAGGATCACCACGAACGTCTCCTAAAGCCTGCGTTAAGAGGCGAAAAAGTGGCGTCATTCGCGTTGACTGAAGCTGATGCCGCCACTGATCTAGGCGGAGCCAAGACCATGGCCGTGCGCGATGGCGACCACTGGTTAATAAATGGTTCAAAGACCTGGATTACCAACGCGCCGGTAGCTGATTTTTTCACGGTTCTATGTCAAACAGACAAGACCCAGGGATTAAAAGGGCTCAACTTTTTCCTTATCGAAAGAGAGACTCCCGGACTGTATGTGTCGAAAAAATTCGAAAAACTTGGAACGCGCGCTACAGAAATCGCTGAACTAGCATTTAGTGATGTTCGAATTCCTCTTGAGAACCGGCTTGGTCAGGATGGGCAAGGGGTCGGCAATCTCATGCGAATCTTAGCAGTGATCAGGACTATGACAGCAGCTCTTTCAATCGGTCTAGCCAGGGCCGCTTTTGAATGCTCTAAGCGGTACTCTCTTGAGCGAACGCAGTTCAAGAAAAGAATAGGGAGCTTTCAACTGATTCAGCAAAAAATAGCAAACATGGCAACAGAAATCTGGGGGGCTAACCTGATGACATACAAGGCGGCTGAGATGATAGATCGTGGAGAAAGGGCACTGAAAGAAGCCTCAATGGCAAAATACTTCGCTTCTGAGACAGCGTGTAGGGCATCAGATGAGGCGACAAGAATTTATGGCGCCTACAGTTACTCAATGGAATACGACGTTCAAAGGTTTTATCGCGACTGCCGATTTCTGCTTTTCGGAGGCGGAACCTCCGAAATTTTGCAGACGATCATATCCCGTGAGGAAGGAGTTTACTAAACGGTTCGCGACTCGCAAAAGCTCATTTTTTCTTAATAACTTCCATATCGATGAGCTTCTGAAACTCTGTCTTAATGTCTTCCAGCGGAACCATGGTAGCTTTACGTGACGTAGTAATAACCTGTCCACGAACAAGTCCGTATTCCACTGTTTGGGGATAATGAAATTTCCTCTTTGAAATGCGTCTCTTATCAATCCACTGCGCTTGGTGGATCGGCAAATAGAAAGAGAATCGAAATGGTTCAATTACGATGTGGAAGTGAAAAAGGTCGAAGTATCCTTCTTCGTAGTCAATCTTACATTTTTGTGTAAGATACATTCTGACGTGATGTTTATTTGAACTGGTCTCAGTCTCCCACTTCTTTTTGGCTTCCGGAGATAGAGTATAAACCTCCCTGTCGCCACGGCGCACGTAATTCACGGTTAAACAACTGTGTCCAGTCTTAAAGATCTTTTCCAGGACATTGTGTTTCAGAGGAAAAAGGTCTGTGCTTGTTTTCGTCTCATGGACTAGAAAACACAAAAAATAGCAGGCCTTGGCTATTTCCTTATCGGGAGAAGGGAACGTATTTATTTCTTCCAGATTGGCAAGATGCTGACGCACCTTTTCAGGAACTACCACTTTGGGTTCTTTGATTTTTCTGGGCTTTTGAGGAGCCGGTCCGAATCTCAGGCCTCTAGCTCCGTGTAAAAAGGGCTTTAGCCCTTTTTCCTCTCTTTTGTATACGATTATAGGATCCCTTCTGGGAGGTTTCTTGGCCATCTTTCTCTCCTCACACCGGAAATGGCGTCTCAATTTCCAGTCGTTTTGTCTCTAAAACTGAACGATTCCATGTCTCGATATTATTGTAACCCACTGGGCAAGCCGCTAATAGAGCCTGTACATCATATTTGATCCAGCTAGAAAGCTGCAGTCTTGCGAGTCGTAACGACTAAACGCGTTTCTCTAGAAATGTGAACTCGCCTCCCAGCCAATTTTAACTTTACCAGGAATAATTGTTTTTCAAGGGTTCAAGAACGATACTGATTCTAAACGCCGATTTATGGAATTACAAGGACTATTGAATAATCCGCTCCCCTTTTCGCTGTTCCTTATTTCTACCTCTAAACGTTTGACGCATAGGAATCAAGATTTTTTTTCAAATTCAACGGGGTTGAATCATCATCAAATTCAAAATATAGTGCAAGTTAGAAAGGAGTAATAAATGGACCCAATTGAATTCGCTTTGTCTGAGGGTAGAAAAACCCTTTCGGAGTATGAGTCCAAGCTTGTCCTCGCCAGTTACGGAATTCCGGTGGTTGAAGAAAAAATGGCGCGAAATGAATCGGAGCTTATACTGGCAGTTGAGGTTTTAGGCTTCCCTCTTGCAATCAAAGCCTGCGCGCCGAGTATTACCCATAAAACGGACTTGGACCTGATCAAGCTGGATATAAGGACCGATGAAGAGGCCCTCAACGCATTTCGGACCATCATGGACCAAATGGGCGAAATGGGAGACAAGGCAGCCCTTGTCCAAAAAATGGCAAAAGGCAAAAGAGAATTTATGGTTGGAATGACACGTGATCCTCAATTTGGACCATGCGTAATGTTCGGTCTTGGCGGAGTTCTTACAGAGGCGTTGGATGATGTTTCTTTTCGCGTAGCCCCTCTTGAAAAAGCTGACGCGTTTGAGATGATTCATGAGATCAAGAGCAACAAACTTCTCGGTTCCTTTAGGGGAATGCCGCCGGTTGACGTGAATTCTTTACAGGAAATTTTGATTAATCTGGGCAGGTTGGGTCTCGAATATGAAAGGATCCAGGAGATTGATGTAAACCCGTTGATTATTCGAGAAAGTATGCCGGTGGCGGTGGACGCCCTAATTGTCCTGAACTAAAATAACACTAACGAAGATTCTCCGAGGAATTCTCTGATGAGAGTTCTTTGCGCCATGGGAGGCCCTATGAACCTTAAGGAAATCGACCATATATGTTTTCGCTGTTCACAACCTTGAAGAATCGAGGTTGACCTACGAAGGCGTTCTAGGGCTCCGCCCGGCAGTCGAATACGTTTCAGAAGAAGAATCCATTCGCGTCATACGTTATTATGTGGGGTCAGTCGCTGTAGAGTTGTTGGAACCTCTAAATCACGATTGTGAGGTCGCGCGATTTCTGAAGAAACGGGGAGAAGGATTTTTCTTGATATTTTATAGGGTTGATGATGTTCAGGAATCACTGGAGGAGTTGCGCGGGATCGGGAAACAAACCATTGACGATAAACCGAGACGACTCATGGGAAACAGGTACGCGTTCCTTGAACCTCCAGACCGAATGCATGGCGTACTTACAGAAATTGTAGATGGATCTTTTACTTCTTAATCAAAAAAGGTCTTTTCCAAAAGCAACTAATCCCTTTTCAGCGAATTATCTCTGATCACTAACATCAAATAATCCTGGTAGGATGTTGTTTCGGATTAAAGCTGACTATGATTTTAAGCTATTGTATCCGTTCAATTCATCAATAGATGTTTCTGCACAAAAGGGATTCACAAACAATTCTATTGGGATAAGATATCATTAACTTATTGATACGTACCTTATATTGTCGTCTTAACAATAAGATGACTATTTTTCATAAAAAGTGCTTGACAATTAATTCATATCTTACTAGAAGTTGCGCACCTGCATCAGTCCTACCAAATATACTTTCCTTAGACTCTCGCCCAAGCGTCCTACCCGATGCCCCGGAGGGGGTCCCGCCTTTTTTGGGGACAGAAAACCTCAATTATTTCAAATAATAAGACATGCGTCCCCATAGCTATAGAACCTATAGCTATCGGAAATCGCAATTCGGTATGCGTTGAGCATAGTGTCTACGCCGCCAATAGCGCAAACTAGGGTAAGCAGCGTAGATGCAGGTAGATGAAAATTGGTGATCATACCTTTGACTACTTTAAATTTGTAGCCTGGGGTGATGAAAAGGTCGGTGGTCCGTATTCCAGATATGAAGCCCTTGTCGGTGTCATAAGACGCTTCCAGCGCCCTGACACAGGTTGATCCTACTGCAATTATTCGACGCTTCGACTCTAAACATTCCCGAAGGAATCTAGCTGTAGGTTCAGGAACGCAATACGTTTCAGGTTCCATTTTGTGAAGCCTGATATCTTCGTTTCTGATCGGCATGAACGTTCCTGGACCTACATGTAATGTGATTTTGATTACTTGTATGCCCTTCCTACCCAAATTATCGAATGTTTCGGTTGTGAAGTGTAGACCTGCGGTTGGGGCGGCTATGGAACCCGGAACCCGTGAATACACTGTCTGGTACCGTTGACGGTCACTAATTTGATCATTGTAATCCTGTTTTATATATGGGGGCAGGGGGGGCAAGCCAAACTTCTCTAAGAAATTTAAGAATTCAGACTCTTGAACAGGAAATTTGATCAAGACCTTAGCGGGAGAAACCGTCTTATCCACCACCAGTTCAACTCCGTCGGAAAGTTGAATAACTGTGCCGACTCTTAGTCGTTTACTGGTCTTGGCAAGGCAAAAACGATAAGCAGGCCCTGCAGGATCAGCCTGATGTCCTACAGAAGCCGGATTCAACACCAGCAGTTGGACTATCCCTCCAGTGACTTTGTGTCCCTTCAGCGCCGCAGGAATCACCTGTGTTTCGTTTATTACAAGAACATCGGAGCCATCTAAGAAATCGGGTAATTCAAAAAAAATGTGGTGCTCCAATTTCTTTCTATTGCGATCTATTATCAATAGTCTTGAGTGATCTCTATGGGGGGCTGGCGCATTGGCAACAAGTTCTGAGGGTAAATCGTATGAATAAGTCGAGAGACGAAATTCTCTGGGGATATCTAACACATCGTTATTTTGGTGCTTTTTTTGGTTAAGCCATTCGCCTGAGTTCATTTTTGGTCCGTATCGGTTGATCAAGTCCTTTATAAGGCGAGGCTTCTTCTGGCCAGGAAAACAATTATTAGTCCGACAGCCATTAAAGTGGCCCCAAAGATTCTGAGTGTATTGTCAGGTTGTAATTGAGCCATTTGCATCATGGCCTTCATCTTTTCAGGGAATGCGAAATAAGGGATACCTTCTATGACCATGACCATTCCGATGACACTCAAGAAGAATTCCATAAATAGACCTTTCTATGGAGTATTAGCGTTGCGGGACCGAAACGTGTTGAGATGAGTTCGTAATGAAGTCTTTGACCATCCAGAACAGTACGCCGGAACAACAACCTAAATAGATGAATAGCTGCAACTCCGGCAGAATGTTGAACGACTTTAGGATCAAATCAACTAGAGTCGCGGGTACTAGGACGAAAGTTGACAACTTGAAACCACGTCCTAGGCTGACTTGAATCGAAAAATATCGCACGACCAACAAGATCGCCATCCCGGATATCAGTGACTGCAAAGTCTTGCTAATTCCGTAGTAGATAAGGGCCGCGAAGAGTAAAGAAAAGATCATCGTTGATCGATAATTCCGCAGGGCCTCTGATATTGTCTGCGAATTCATGGTTAAGTCAGGAAAATTCTCCAACTTTATGGTGGTCATCTCCTCATGATTTTTGACTATTAATAAGGAACGTGACAGAACCACTCCTGTTGAACTGTCTTTCAGGAGAGAAAGAGGTCTTGGTTCGGGCTTGTCACGAGTGTCAATCACAAGAGCAAGGTTCAATTCAGGCGGTGTTGGTACGAAATAGGGCTGTTTCTCTTTGATAACGGCCTTGCCGTCAATTATTGTGATTTCCGGGCAGTACAGATCGAAATTTGAGGCTATCTGTTCTAGCGCCGACACAAATTGTAACCCATTCGTGACCGTGAACAACGCTGCGCTTGAAAGCGCGCAAATCAGCAGCACGATAATGGTGATTTTATTAGAGACGGAACAAATGGTTTTTGATACTGAACGACCATTAGTGGAATTTAATTCAAAATTTAGATTCATTCGATCGCCTTTTAAGAGTTTGGGCCAGTCATCTGGTGTTATTATGATTAAGAAATGTGACGGGGACCTACAGCAACGATATTGTTCCTGACGTGATATTTAAAATTTCGCCATCATGGATTTTCATGAGAAGGCCTCCATCGGGACCTATTCCTATGGCTGTTCCCATGACGCCATCGCGTACGAGCATCTGCCCTTTATGTCGCCACCTTTGTTCCCACAATAACGGTACGAAATCGGCCCCCTCATGTTCAACTTTATGAACCAGATCTGCGAGCCTTTCGAGAAAGGAAATCCCAACCTTTTTCAAGTCAAATGTTTTGCCTGTTATAATGAAAAATGAAGTTAGAGATTCACACAATTCGTCGGGGAAATCCTCTGCTCTGGAATTAATGTTCAGCCCTACACCCAGCACAATAAACTCCACTATCCCGTTCAATATGCGGGCTTCAGACAAGATTCCGGCGATTTTCCTGTCCTGGATCAAAACGTCATTAGGCCACTTCAGATAAGCCTTGAAGGGATGACAAAGATCATCAACGAGATCCGCTGTCGTGATTGAAGCTAACATACCCAAAAGAGGGCATTCCTGAACCTTTATCGTGGGGCGGACAATAACTGATAGGGCCAGATTCTTGCCGGGCGGAGAATGCCAATAAGAGCGGGACCGCCCTCTACCCTTAATCTGTCTCAATGCCATCACAGAGGTACCCGACGGCGCTTCATCCAACGCCATCTTTCCGGCGATGTCCTGAGTTGATTCGGTCTCTTCGAGGACAATGAGATCAGGTTTAAACATGCTTCTCCTCAACTGGTTAATCCTTGATCCGAAATTGGCTGAGGGAACGTCTAGGTCTTTTTCATTGCCCGCATCTTTTCCAAAGCTTCCCCGAGTCCTTCTAGTTTAAGCGATAATTCCGCCTGACGCCCCTGCTGCTTCTCAATGGCTTCAGGCTTTGCTTTGGACAGGAAACTCTGATTGCCAAGCTTCTTCTCTACAGATTCCAGTTCAATGGTCAGTTTGTTAATCTCTTTTTGAAGCCGCGCTATTTCTGCATCAGGATCTACAGTTCCATGTAGAGATATACAAACCCTGGCCCCTGAAACGATTGCCGTCACACTGTCCTGGGGCGGCGAGAAATCGGGCGTTAAATCCGACATATCAAGATTGGATATCCGAGCGAGATTCAGGACCATCGGTAGATTCATACGAATCAGATCAGTTTGATCTGGTGAAGCGCACGCCAGAATTACCGGTAAAGTCTTGCCAGGGGCGACATTCATCTCAGCTCGCAGATTCCGGATAGCGGTTATCACCCCCATCAAGAATTGCATGTCGTGTTCGGTTTTTTCATCGATCCAGGAATTATCCGTAACCGGATAAGGTCCTCTTATAATTGGTCGTGCGCCCGATTTCAGTTTGGATGCTATTTCTTCAGTGATGAAGGGAATGAACGGGTGCAAAAGTCTTAAGAGAGAATCCAGAGTATGAGCCAATACAGCGGTTGATCTTCCGGAGACCTCAGGATTGGAGTCACCAAGAGAGATTTTCGATATTTCAATCCCCCAATCACAAAATTCGTGCCAGGAGAATTCATACAAAGTTTGGGCCGCATCGTTGAAGGAGTAGGCCTCGATCGCGTTGTGCACGGCGTCTATGGTTCTATTGAGTCTTGAAAGGATCCATCGTTCGGGTAAAGTGAAATCAGAAAAGTCCTTCAGATTCATCCCTGAATCAACATTTTCGCAATAGGGTAGGGTGAATCTAGCGGCGTTCCAAAGCTTGTTCATGAAGTTTCGGTATCCTTCGATCCTGTTTTCCGACAACCGGATGTCCCGTCCCTGAGCCGCCAGCGCTGCCAGAGTAAATCTAAAAGCGTCGGTTCCATACTTGTCCATAATCATCAAAGGGTCGATAACGTTACCGAGAGACTTACTCATTTTCTTGCCGTGTTCATCTCTAACCAGGGCGTGAATATAAACGTCTTTGAAGGGCACGTCGCCCATGAATTTGAGGCCCATCATCATCATCCTGGCGACCCAGAAGAATAGGATGTCAAAGCCGGTTACGAGACAGGATGTTGGATAAAACGTTTTCAACAGAGGCGTTTGATTCGGCCAGCCCATAGTTGAGAAAGGCCAGAGCGCGGACGAAAACCAAGTGTCTAAAACATCCGTTTCCTGGTCAAGCTTATTGCCCCCACAGTGTGGGCACTGAACAGGTGTTTCTACGGCTACAACAAGTCGCTGACACTCTTCACACTTCCATGCCGGGATCCTGTGACCCCACCATATTTGCCTGGATATGCACCAGTCACGGATGTTGTTCATCCACTCATAATACGTCTTAGTCCAATGTCCGGGAATTATACGAGTCCTGCCGTCCTTTACGGCCTCCAGCGCTGCCTCTGCCAAGGGGGCCACGCGTACGAACCACTGTTTCGATATCAGCGGTTCTACTACGTCTTTGCAACGATAACATTTTCCAAGGCTAACCTTGTACGGTGTGATCTTTTCGAGAAAGCCCTTTTCTTTTAATTCACTTACCACACGGTCCCGACATTCATATCGATCCATTCCGTAAAAGTGGATTCCACGCTCATTGATTCTTGCGTCAGAATCCATGATGGTGACACGTTCGAGGTCGTGTCGTATCGAAAGTTCAAAGTCGGTAAAATCGTGGGACGGGGTTACTTTGAGCGCACCGGTGCCGAAATCCATAGCCACTATTGGATCAGCTATAATTCTTAGCTTTCTTCCCACCAGAGGTAAGATAGCGTATTTCCCCACGTGCTTGGCATATCTCGAATCGGCTGGGTTCACAGCTACCGCTGTGTCCCCCAGCATGGTTTCCGGTCTAGTGGTAGCGATAACCAGATATTCGTCGGAATTCTCAATTGCATACCTAATGTGCCATAGAGCGCCCTCGGTCTCGTGATGCTCAACTTCGAGATCGGAAAGGGCAGTGTGGCACCTCGGACACCAATTCACGATATAGTCACCTTTGTAGATGAGCCCCTCATCATAAAGCCGAACGAAAACCTCTCGAACTGCATTCGAGAGCCCTTTGTCCATTGTGAATCGTTCCCTATCCCAGTCGCATGAACAACCCAACCTCTTCAACTGATTGATTATGACACCACCTGAATGTTCTTTCCATTCCCAAACCCGGTCAACAAACTGTTGTCTGCCGAGATCTTGTCGCGTCAATCCTTCTTCGGCGAGCTGCCTCTCAACGACGTTTTGAGTTGCGATCCCGGCATGGTCCATTCCGGGCATCCAGAGTGTGTTATAGCCACTCATCCTGTGATAGCGAATAAGTATGTCCTGAAGAGTATTATTTAGAGCGTGTCCCATGTGCAGAGAACCGGTGACGTTTGGAGGTGGGATCACGATTGAGTATTGACGATTGGTCTTATTCTCATCGGCAACAAAATGACCGTTACTGTTCCAGAAGTCGTACCATTTGGATTCTATTTCAGCGGGGCCGTAAGTCTTGGGCAGCAAATCCTGAGTCATATATAGCTCCTGTAAAATAGGTTTGTCGATGTCAAAATTCGTAATTATACAGGATATCATGAAGTTGCATGTCACGCAACGATTGCCGGCCGGTTTGTCATTGCGTCGGTCCATAAAGAAGTTGTTGATTTTTTTATACTATTTTGATAAAGTATGATCAAATCCATGTAATCAGGAGAATTGTGATGCGATATCTTTTAGTGTCGCTACTGTGTGTAGCCGCATTGTTCGCATTTACTTCAAACAGTGCCGCTGTTGGGGTTTATAACCCCGCGCTGGAAAAGTCCGAATGTTCAACGTTAGTTCAACGTGGTGTTATTCCGGACACTTGGAACAAATTGTCGGAAGCTCTTTTGGTACGCGAGATCTCCTGGGCTATTGACAAACTGACCATCGAAGCCAAAGCGTTCCTGAATCAGTTCGGTCAGCCTCCTTCGAGTGGGTTGTCCGAAGTTTCCGCCCCAAAGGAAGCTAAAGAATTCAAGGACGAAGTACTGACACCGGTAAAGGACAAGCCAAAGACCATCGAGAAGAAAAAGAGGCCGGTCAATAAGACCGCCAAAATCGATAAGAAGAAAAGCAAGAAGACTGATACGAAAAACGCTAAGCCTAAGAAGAGAATAAAAGCTCCACTGAAGGCTTTATAAAAACTCATGAATGGGTCGGATAATTAGTTCTTCTTATGTCTTTTCGAAGATGGCTTTCTTCGCCACTTACGCTGAAGCCAGAAACCTTGCTCAGGTTTCCTTCTGAGCCAGGTTTCAAACAAATCGTGGAACTTCTGACTCAAAGCCGTTAAGTCGGCCTTTCTGTCCCCAGTCAACTCAAACTCTATGTTGGGCCCCAGTGTTGAGAGATATTTACCGTCGTCTCTGCGATAAGTACAGATCGGTAATATGCGGGCCTGTCCGTCAATTGCGAGGCGAGCAAAAACTTCATTAGCCGGGGCCTTTGTTCCAAAAAAATCTACAAAGATACCCCGTTCGGCGTCTCCTCTTTGATCCGCCAGAAAAGCCAGCAACTCCCCATTTCTTAGAAGTTCTATTAGGTCTTTGACCACACCTTTATGTGGGAACGTTCTAATTTCCGCGTCTTTCCCTGCTCGGCTGAAAAGATAACGAGTCAAAAACGGATTTTTTAGACCAGTTGCAAATAGATTGGTTTTGAAACCAAGGAATTTAGTTGTCGCAGCGCTAACCTCAAAACATCCAAAATGGGATGTGAGGAGGCAAATACCGTGTTCCCCCGGCATCATAGCCAGGTCGTAGTCCAATTTCCCCTCTAGGATGATTCTCTCAGCCATGTCCTGTTGAGTCCATCGTCTTATAAGAAAAAACTCAATAAGAAGAAGGCCCAGATGTTCGAAACTCTTAAGAGCTGTTTTTCGGATCCACTCCGGAGACTTTTCTTTTCCAAAAGCAATGGTCAGGTTCTCATGAACCGCATCCCTGCGATCACTGGATAGAAGCTGAATAACTCGTCCCAGGAACCTCCCGAAGGCCCTGGCCCCTGTTTCGGGAATAGCGTTCAAAACGTTTTCTACGAATATTACTAGTAAATAAACGAAATAATCGATGATGAGATAGAAACTTAATTTTCTAGGCATCCAAGGCTCCGACGAAGATCGTGATGATCTAAATTAGCACATCCGATACTCATGACACAAATATCAAAAGTCAGCTTTAACAAAGGGACTATGAGCCTCGTAATCATGATTAATTTAACCTGTAACTCCAACTAAATCTTCATGACAGGGGTAGGCTGAACTCGTCAAATCGCCTATCTTGAAACGCTGTGTAGGATCAGGTATCGTAGGATCACAAATTTATTTTCAGGTTCATCACTTGGAACGGTCCTTTTTTGCTGACATCATTATCAGAGGGCGCATGGCGCGACTCATAACTATTCTTAGCAGTCTCTGCGTCTTGGGTTGCGCCGCGTTCTTGTTGGTCGGGTGTTCCAAGAAGGTTACTCGTCAGAAAACGGTCTTTGACATCGATAAACTATTCATGGAAAGGCCCGAAAATTATTCAGAAAATTTAAAGGAAAAAGGAATAAAGTTAGCGCGCGAAAAGAATTTTGATGAAGCTATAGAAACTCTAAAGAAACACACCCAAAGCGAGCCTAGAGATTTTTCCGGATATAACGCACTGGCGGTAAGCTACAAAAATAAGGGCGATTTCCCTCAGGCCATGACTAATTTTGAAAAGGCCCTTAATCTGACCGACAAACATGAAGATCGTGCCAAGATACTTGCAAATATCGGTAATCTTTACTATTCAACCGAAAAGTATCAGGCGGCTTTGGGATTTTATAAGGAAGCCGCGGCTGAATTCGACAAGAATCCGATGTACATGATTCTCATAGCCAGGACTTTTGTTATGCTGGGAGATTACGACAGGGCTCGAAAAGTTCTTTCATTTGTTGACGTGAAACCGTCTCGGCTTGATGACGCTGAAAAGGGGGATGATCTGGGGCTTACCAATTATTTGTTGGCTGAGATTTACACGGGGTTGAACGACGAGAAAAAGGTTTACAATAATATTGAAGAGGCGTTAAGAGCCAATCCCAGACGATTTGCAACGAAACTACGTCAGGATATGCAGGATGAAAAGAACCTTTTTTATACATTGCAAGGAGATAAGCGGATAGACAAAATGCTGGCGCGTTTGTCCGGACGACCCCAATAAAGATGTTACCCACTCCCAATATTCCAATTACAACAAAACTTAAGCCTAGACAATTATGGGGTAGTTGAAGATAATCGTCTGAACCGCGGTTGATCCGCGGATCAATAACCCGGAGGCGGGATTGCCAAACAGCAATGTTAAGGAAAGATTCGGCGCCTTGCTGACTAGCGCCGGACAAATGTACTGGGAAGTTGACACGGATTTCATGGTAACTTTTGCCAACGATTTGCTCAAAGAGGTCTTCGGCGATCCGACAGGCAAGAAATGCTATGAATTTGTAAACAAGAGACCTGATGTGTGCCCCGATTGTCTCGTGGAAAAGGTTTTTCGAGGCGCTGATAGAGCGGTTGGTGAAGGAGTTCGATACGACAAAAATGATATGACGATATGGCTGGATAACACCGCTACACCGATCAGAAACGACAACGGGGAAATAATAGGAGCGAGTCAACTATCCATCGACATCACACAGAGGAAGCGAGACCTCGAATGGATAAGAGATTCCGAGAGATTGTACAGGAACCTTGTGGAACAGTCACCCGATGTTATCTTTTCACTGGACGGTCAAGGTAATTTCACTTTTGTGAACACACAGATAGAGAGATTCTTGGGTTTTTCTGTACGACATGTCTTGGAAACCCCTCTCAAGGATTATATTGCTCCGGAAGATAGATCAAGGCTCAACAATATTTCCGGACTCGAACCAGAATCAATTTGGGACGAAGAAGTGGTTGTGGTCGACACGAATGGGGCGCGAAAATATGCCAGAATTCGGATGAAAGTATCGTTCAATGAGGCAGAGAAGACTCTCGGTTTTGAAGGCGTCATGCGGGACAGAACGGTTCGCCGCAAACTTGAAGAGGAATTGAGGGCTTCGCGAGCGGCTCTTGTAGAAAAGATAAAAATTATCGACGAGTTGTACGAGCACATAGTTGAATCAGGCAAGTGCAAAGCTATTGAAGATCATACCGCTGAGGTGGCCCATGAACTGCGGCAGCCATTGGCCATTGTTGGAGGATTTGCCAGAAGGCTGGCCAAGTCGCTGGAGGGTGATGAGTTCATTGATCTTGATCGCCAGAAACAATACGTGAACATTATAATATCTGAGATCCAGAGGCTGGAGAGGATACTGGACCGTTTGATAGAATTTACAAGAAAAGGCAATATAAGGGCTCAAGCAATCAACCCCAACGACCTTATTAAGTATATTATAGCGATCACTGAAAGCCGCATTGTCGAAAAGAAGATTCAGCTTAGCGTAAATCTTGGGACAGAAATTGGAGAGATACCCCTTGACCCTGGGCGTTTCCAGCAATTGGCGTTGAATTTGGTGTCCAACGCAATTGAAGCTTCACCCGAAGGTGGGGTGATTGATTTGGAAACAGGCGTTTCGATTCCTAGTGACAAGGCCCTGAAAACAGGCTCCCTGGATTCAGGGACTTTTTTTGAAATGAAGATCCGGAATAGCGGTCCCATAATTCCGCCTGATGTTATCCAGAACGTATTCAATCCATTTTTCACGACCAAAGAACACGGTACAGGCTTGGGACTAACTGTCAGCAAAAAGATAGTTGAGGATCACGGCGGTTCTATTTCGGTGAAGTCCGATGAGGACGGAACGACATTCACCATCTGGCTTCCTGTGAGGGAAACCCCAAATACCCATGGGGGCTTCTGCCTTTTTCAAGCGCCTGTGTGATACGAAGGCGCTTTGATTTTTATGAACCTTCTCCAAGGACTATTTCTTGAGGGGCGCAACCGCACGATGATTCGTCTTGTGTCTTATTATCCCACTCAGCGCATACATCAGTAGAACTGGCCTGCCGCGCCTCAATAATTTCAAGCTCATAACCAAGGGCATGGCCAGCCAGGTTATGATTGAAATCTATAACAATTCCATCGTCGCGAACTTCTTTGATTGTAACACTACCGGGGCCTTCATCCGCATTGCAGATTACTGAAATCTCCATGCCCGGGTACGGCTTGTAACCTGGGGGAAAATGAAATTCTTCCATCTTCTTCACGAACACCATTTTTTCATCTCGTAAACCGAAAGCTTCTTTGGCTGGGATATCGAAAACCAATTTCCTTCCCTGTTTTTCACCAACCAGTCTTTTTTCCAAACCAGGGACGACCTGACGGTAACCAGTGACAAAATCCATTACTTCCGGTTCGGTTGCCCCTTTTAGAATAAGGCCGCCCACTATCCTCACCTTGTATTTGATCTTGACGTAAGCCCCTGAACTCTCAATTTCATAAGGTTGAACACTTGACGAGTCGTTCATCAAAAACTCCTTTTTTCAATACATCGATGTCACAAGTATAGTTATCTCATCCAACAGCGCACAAGCGCTCCAGAATCTTTTCTTTCCAATTCCGGAGGACTCAGGCAAACCTCTCCGGCCTCCAGGCATCTTTCCCTAAACACACAGCCCTGCGGCAGGTTGATAAGATCGGGAACCATACCGGGGATCATGAAGAGTCTGGAGCCCTTAGACTTTGCTTCCTTATCGATTCGAGGGACGGATTTCAATAACCCCACGGTGTACGGGTGGAGTGGGTTAGCAAAGAGTGTTTTGACATCAGCTTCCTCTACAATGAGACCCGCGTACATGACAGCAACTTTATCCGCCATTTCCGCAACTACTCCTAAATCGTGAGTAATAAGAATAATGCCGGTGTCCTTGCTGTGTTTTATCTCGTTCATGAGGTCGAGTATCTGCGCTTGAATTGTTACATCCAGAGCAGTGGTAGGTTCATCGGCGATCATGAGTTTAGGGTTGCACGCCAGCGCCATGGCAATCATCACGCGTTGCCGCATACCGCCACTCATCTGATGAGGATAGTCTCGCGCCCTTTCTTCGGGGGATGGCATTCCAACCGTTTTCAGCATATCGACAGCGGCCTCGAACGCCAGCTTTTTGCTCATTTTTCGGTGGGTTCTGTATACCTCGGAAATCTGGTCACCAATTCTGAACACCGGATTCAGGCTTGTCATCGGCTCCTGAAATATCATCGAAATGTCATCGCCTCGCACCGAACGCATTTCGTCGGGCGACAACTTTAGGAGATCCGAACCTTCAAAAAGTATTTCGCCGTTGGCGATGATCCCGGGCGGCGACGCGATCAAACGCATTATTGATAAGGCCGTGACACTTTTGCCACAACCGGATTCTCCCACCAGTCCGAGCGTTTGACCTCGATCAACGCTTAGGCTGATATCATTCACCGCCACGGCAACCCCGCGATCGGAATTAAAAATGACCTTCAACCGTCGAATTTCCAACAATAAGTTTGTCATCAAATGATTTGTTTATATTGCTTGACGAGGGATATCGATCTCTTGGTCAATTACTTAACACAGAATCTGTCTATATGTCCAAACTGGGCAGGATGAGAAAAGAACCGAAAAAACCGGCGCCAAAGCTGAATAGGGAAACCAGAAGCGCCATGATCAGGAACGAGCTACGATACAGGAATGCGTCCAGGGATGAGCCTGCCCAGACAATTAGCGCTATCAAGAGAGAAGGTGTCTTGATGTCATATTCGACGTTTTGGGGAACGAGAGCAAGCGGCGCCAAATATAGAATTACGTTCATCAGAAACAATAGACCAGCTAGAATTCGTCCCCTCACAATTTGGCCCATACCGGGAAAAACCAGAGACATGATTGAGTATGAAATATTCGACCGACCCTTTTGCTGACCCTGTTCGTTCTCCGTTTTTTTCACGTTAGTCTCCTTAATAAACCGCAAATCTGCATCGGTATAATCTCTACATTGAATGAAGTCAATCCGGGCGCCGCGCCAAAATATAAAAGTTACGGCCAAACTGCCTTGACGGACATTTCTGAGCAATGATCACGCAAACTGTGCCTTCCACTCGTTAAAGAACAGTATCAGCCATATTTTCGCGGTGTTATCCGAACGCCCGTTTTGATGGTCTCTCCAGATCTTCTCAATTGAGTTCTTGTTAAGCAACCCTGTGTCATAGTCGAACAGACGTTGTTCAGCCCAGTGTTTCAAAGAGTTCTTGAACCATTCCCCAAGTGGGACCTGAAAACCTTGCTTAGAACGTTTGAGTATGGCCGTTGGGACCCATCCTTGCGCTACATCTCGCAGGATTAGTTTTGTCGTTCCTCCCTTAATCTTGAAGCTCAAAGGGAGCCTACACGCAAATTCGACCATGCGATGGTCCAGAAAAGGGCTTCTGACCTCAAGCGCATGGGCCATACTCATACGATCTACCTTTGTAAGGATATCTTCCGCAAGGTATGTCTGAATGTCCGTGAACATCATTCTGGTCACAGTATCCAGGCCTAACCATTGTTCGGCTTGAGCTACGGCAGGATCCAGCCCCGGATCGTAACTAAAACCGGTCAGTAGATTAACTTCCTCGCGAGTATATGTTTGAGGGGTCAACGCCAAGGGGTCTGCTCTCATGCGCGCCGAAGCTTCAATGAAAAGTTTTAGTTTCTTGGTTAGGCTGAATCCGTAGTAATTAGTGGTGGCCCTTGTCTTGACAACAAGCGGCTCGATCATCTTTTCTCTGAGTGTCTTGGGTAGACAATCATAAATGTTTTGCAGCCTACGCGCGAGATAACGCTCATATCCCCCAAACAACTCATCACCGCCATCTCCGGAGAGAGCCACGGTGACGCTTTTTCGTGTCTCCCTGCAAAGGCGCCATGTCGGTATAGCTGAGGAATCCCCAAATGGCTCCCCAAAATGCCTTACAATCTTGGTGAATAGATTTTCTATATCGAAATCAACCCGATGCTCTGTATGGTCCGAACCAATTGATTCCGCAGCCAACCTCGACCACTGGGATTCATCGTGTGTCGTGCCTGGAAAGGAGATGCTGAAAGTCCTAACTCTAGATCTCGCTGATTTTGACATGAGCGCGGTTATCAGGGTCGAATCTATGCCGCCGCTCAGAAACGCGCCAAGAGGCACATCCGCCACCAATCTTTTGTCCGTGGAATCAGAAAGGATATCTAATAAGGCGGTCTTGCATGTCTGGTAATTCAACCCTGTTTCTGGAACCGGCGGGGTCCAATATCGCGAAACACGGATGCCGGATCTGTCAAAAATGGCCATGTGGCCTGCCGGGAGTTTCTTTACGCTAGTAAAAATTGTATGCGGCGCAGGTATGAAATCATAGAGAAAATACTCCGACATAGCCTGTCGGTCGATCGAACGCGGGACATCAGGATCTTCAATTAAAGAGCTTAATTCCGATGAAAAAGATATCCTTTTGCCATGACTCGAGTAGTAGAGTGGCTTCTTTCCGACTCTGTCCCGAGCTAAAAATAATCGTTTTTCTTTATCATCCCAGATGGCTACACTGAACATTCCGTTGAGGCGGGAAAGCATCCGTTCTTTCATATTAATGTATAGCCTCAAAAGAACTTCAGTATCAGATCTTGTCCGGAAATTCTCACCTTGAAACTCAAGTAATTTACGTAATTCTTTGAAATTATATATTTCTCCATTGAAAACTATGGCAATGAACCCATCGTCTGAAAACATAGGTTGATTGGCCGACTCAGTCAGGTCAATAATCGAAAGTCGCCTATGCCCCATCGCACAATCCCGGAATTTGCACAATCCCCCCGCATCTGGTCCCCTATGTGTCAACGCCCTGGTCATTCTCTCCAGAATCTGTTCAGACGGATCATTTACAAAGTCAACAATTCCCGTAATGCCACACATTTACAAGCCTCACACAATCCAGCTTCGTGGACTAATATCACTATGCTATTAATTAGTATATAATATTTGACATTTGTATAAAATTATGAAAGTTTTAGTTCAAGTTTAACCGTAGCCGTATACGGTTCATCCTCTTCAGGCGCCAGTCATTTGAGGAGTTACGATATGGTTCAGGTCCGCTGCCCCGACTGTGGTTATCTCCAAAGCCTTTCTGATGAAAGATTCTTAAACATATCCGAAGATTTTCTCAACTGTCCACATTGTCACGCCAAGATTCCCAAGACTTGGAAACCGGTTGAAGTTGAATCAATTCCCGAAGAAGTCCGGCACAAGATCCTTGCGTTTTCGAGTCGCATTCTGAACGGCGGCGGCATTACCAGGGAAGTGGTTTGCGCTCTGGAATCGCTTGTTCGGAAATACGGCGCTCTGGAGAATAGTGTTAGGGCCCTAGGATTGGGGTACGCGTCCGTTGGAGAGGCCAAGAAGGCCGAGGAATTCTTGACGCAAGTTCACAATCAGGACTCCAATGACAAAGATGTGTTGCAGGCGCTTCTCAAGGTGTACTTGGCGCAAGAGAAATATCCCGAAGCAATTCAGGCAGGATCGTATTTAGCTCAAACCTCTGAGCCTACTGACGGGGACATCGGTCGATTAGGGCTGGCGCTAATTCGGGTCGGTAGAGAGGAAGAAGCCCGTCATTTATTTGAGACCCGCCCGGCCATGGACAACAAGAATCCGGCGCTTCGCAAGGCCCGTAGGGAACTCAATGGCGGCTCGTCACTTAGTCTTGGGGCTATCCTTGGGGGCAAGGTCCCTTTTAACAAAATCTTTTCAATGTCGGGAAGAGAGGGGCTTAAGGCTTTACGTAGCCGCGCTCGCTTGCTGGTATCCTCCCCGAGAAGCCAGTTGTTGAAAACGCTCCGAGGGACCACTGAGTCCAAATCGAGCAAAGAAAACGAGAGTGACACTTCTGTGAACCTTGAGTCAGCTCTTTGGATAGGTCATTGCGAATACTGGGTTTACTCCCCTACATCTACCATTCCTAGTTGGGACAACCTCAAGCGGAGCTTTCTGCAACAACCGGCAAACAGACAAAACAGGTCCCGTGAGCTTCAGACCCTCGAAAACCTAATTGCGAGACAAAAACTCACAATTGATTACATCCTTCGCGAAGAGGCGGGTGAGCTTTTCGATTACCCTGCGGAACTGATTGAATTAAATGCCAGGGAGCTGGGGGCCGCTGATTATGGCATTCTCAACAATGCGCAGATGATAATACGAATAACGTTTTCGGACGTTGCTGAACTCGCACTGGAGAACATAATCTTTCTAACCAAGTTTGTAGAAGCCATAAGGGATGTTTCCGGAGGTGTAATTCAGGACGCGATCTCACACGCATTGTGGGGCAGGAGGGCATGGGAAAGGCATTTGTATGACGATGGCGGGCAATTAGTTCAATCAAACATTCTGTTGGAACTGCTGGATGAAGATGGCGGTCTATGGGCGCATAGCCACGGTATGCAGAAGTTTGGATTGCCGGATGTGGAACTCGAAGGCGTTCCAAAGGAGTTGGGTGGAGCTGCTGCGAAACTCGTACTAGGGGTATGCGAAACACTTGTGAATCTCAGAACTGTTTCCTCTATTATACCGCAGCCTATACATGTGCATGATTCGTCGGTATTGTGCGCCTTTGAATACCGGAAATCGGATACCGAAGGGCATTTTCCGCAAGGTAGTTTCCAGATATCGCCCTATATGGACGAGGGCAAGCCAAAGAGCCGGGATTCCCTGTGTGAGGCGCTTAAGTTCTTCAATCGACTTGAGTCCCAACATCAGGATCTGTCCGGAGAAAAACACTCGGTTCTCGAATCATCTCAACAGCGTGTTGGTATACTCAGCCCGGATCTCATTGAGTTGAGACGGAAAATATTGGAAGCTCATAAGACAGCGCTCAGCAGTTTGGACATCTTCAGGAAGAGTTTTCAAGACTCCAGTCTAACGGGAGAACAGGTTCATGCCGTCAAAGTGGGTTTTCCAGCTAACGGGGGTCAATACGAATGGATGTGGGTATCGCTTGACGCCTGGACGGGGAAGTCTCTTGACGGCTTCTTGGAGAATGCTCCGGTGTTGCGAAAAGATCTCCAAAAAGGCGCCAAGGTCAGCATAAACGAGGCTGAGATATTCGATTGGGTAATAGCTAACGGCGCCAACATCCTTGAAGGCGGCTTCACCGAGAAAGTGACACACGATAACTAGTTGTGGGTGTGGGTAGTATGAATAGTTGGGGAGGACAGTCGTGAAAATAAAGATAGGATTGTGTGCGGGTAAAGAACGGCATCAAGGCGCCAGACTCGAAAGATACCGATTCCAACCAGATATCTTGCCATTGCCCTTCAATCTCTCGTTTAATGCCGTTAGAGAAAAAAGTGTGGGGCATCGGTTATGTGATAGAATCTTGTATAAATGTCGATCGGGTAGTTAAATTGACAATTTTCGCGCGAACCCCAAAATGAAAACCTACTTATCAAAATCCAAAATACTTTCCGGTCGTCAATGTGTCAAACGGCTATTCCTGGAAGTTCATAGACCTGAACTGGCTATGCAGACAAAAGTCACGGGTCGTTTGTTGGCTAGAGGACAAGATGTTCACGAAGTAGCCCGCCAACAGTATCCTGATGGAGTATTGATAAGTCATGATGACAATCTTGGTCTGGCGCTTGAGGCCACAAATCAGATTCTCAACCATAATTCATTTTCCCCGATTTTTGAGGCTACATTTCAGCACGACGGAGTTTTGGTACGTTCTGATGTGCTTTTATCAAATTCCACTGGTTTCAAACTGGTGGAAGTCAAGTCTTCAACAAGGCTTAAGGACTACCATGTCGAAGACTGCGCTGTTCAGGCTTGGGTGATTCAAGGACAGGGCCTAGGATTGGAATCTGTTCAGGTGGCGGTTCTTGACACATCATTTGTTTATCCGGGTGACAATAATTATAACGGTCTTTTTCATTTTGAAGATTGCTCAGATGCTGCATTAAGTCTTCAGAACGAAGTCCCCAACTGGGTCGCTGAATTCCGAAAGACCCTTTCCGGACCGGAACCGACCACAGCGATTGGTCCGCAATGCGGCGCACCTTTCCAATGC
>JAPLJJ010000103.1 GCA_026388665.1 Deltaproteobacteria bacterium | reverse complement strand
TTCCCTTTTTTGCCAATAGGTGGTCGCATTGGGATCCAGTTTTCTCTCCATGGGATCTTTAGCAAAAATCCGCATTAGCAGACCGGTCGGTATCATCACAAGAAAAAATATAAGGGTTAACAGTAGTCTCGACACAAAATAACCGAGAACAATCGACAAAGATAGCCAGATAGTATAAATTTTTCTGAACAGTGGGGGGATTAAACGGGAAACGAAAAGCGCCAAACCAATCGCTATCCATATTTTCCCGTTAGAACTTCCTTTCCAGTAAAGCAGATAAGCCCCGATAACACTTGGAAGCGCGAGAAATATTAATGCCAGGATGTTGAGGTCCCGCTTGGATGGCTCTCGATAAGCCGCCTTTATTTCATCTTTAATCTCTTTGATTATATTCATCTATCCTAGAATCCCCATACGGCGTAAAATTGGACTATCTTTCCAGTCCATCATCTCTTAATCAAGCTCATACTGTGATCGCCAATCAGTGTCATCTTTCAAGGGCGGTTGCGCCTTCTTGTCCAATAGATAGGACCCGAGAATCAGGTAATCCATTTCAGTTCTCATAAAGCAAAGATAAGCGTGAATCGGGCTCATAACGATAGGTTCGCCTCGAACATTAAATGAGGTATTAACTATCACGGGGCATCCTGTCTTTTCAAAAAAGGTCGAAATCATTTTATGATATGCAGGGTTAGTTTCTTTGTGGACCGTCTGGATTCTCGCTGAATAATCCACATGAGTGACCGCCGGTATTTCTGAACGAGCCACATTCAACTTGTCGATTCCCCAAAGTTTTTCTTGGTCCTCGGTCATTTTCCGTCTGATTCTCTTATCTACATCAGCCACCAACAACATGTATGGAGAAGGTCTATCCAACTCGAAAAAATTGTTGACCTCTTCCATGAGAACTGACGGGGCAAAAGGCCTGAAACTCTCCCGATACTTGATCTTGAGATTCATTTGGCTCTGCATCTTAGGATTTCGAGGGTCCCCAATGATTGAACGGCCACCCAGCGCCCGCGGCCCGAATTCCATGCGGCCGTTAAACCAGCCGATCACCTTGCCTTCCGCCATCAGATCCGCAATCACATTACTTGCTGATCCATTTCCAAGGTATTGGTACGGATATCCATTAGAATCAAGAAACTGCTTAATTTCTTCATCAGAAAATTCAGGCCCAAGATAAGATCCATACTGAGAATCATGAACATCGTCCGCGACCCGTTCGTTTCCCAGCAACTGATACCAAGCGAACAAAGCCGCTCCAAGAGCCCCGCCGGCGTCACCTGAGGCTGGTTGTATCCAAATGTCTTCAAACGGACTCTCACGCAAAATGCGGCCGTTACCCACACAGTTCAATGCGACACCACCCGCCATACAGAGATATTTCTCGCCGGTCACTTTGTGGATATGTCTGGCTGTCCTGAGCATTACCTCCTCAGTCACCACCTGAATAGATTTTGCGATATCCATTTCACGCTGAGAGAGTTTACTTTCCGGTTTACGGGCGGGTCCTCCGAATAGCTTCTCAAAGGCTGAACCTGTCATTGTAAGGCCATAAGGGTACGTGAAATAGTCCATGTTGAGTCTAAAGGAGCCATCTTCCTTGATATCGATAAGCTCTCTCAACATCACGTCTACATACTTGGGTTCGCCATAAGGAGCGAGCCCCATGACTTTGTATTCACCGGAATTAACTTTAAAACCCGTAAAATAGGTAAAGGCCGAGTAGAGCAACCCCAGCGAGTGCGGAAACTTTATCTCGCAATCGATTGTGATCTTGTTACCGGCGCCTACACCGAAACTGGTTGTGGTCCACTC
>JAPLJJ010000047.1 GCA_026388665.1 Deltaproteobacteria bacterium | reverse complement strand
TACACCGCCTTTGGCGCCTCCATACGGCAAGTTCATCAACGCGCATTTCCACGTCATCCACATCGCCAACGCGCGAACTTCATCCAACGTAACATTAGGGGAATATCGTATCCCTCCCTTGGTCGGGCCCTTTACCACCGAGTGATGCACTCGGTAACCACGGAAAATTCTTATATCGCCACTGTCCATCATCACAGGAAAGTTGACTGACAGTTCTCGCTTCGGACAGCGAAGCATGTCCATAACTCCATGTTTGAGATGCAGATGTGAAACCGCCTTGTCAAATTGAGCTAATGCGTTAGCGTAAGCATTGTCTTCAATCCGGCCCTTTGACAAGCCGGCGGGGTTTCGAATCGCACACGGTGAATCTGGATTTTCTGAAATTTCCAGTATTTCTCCTTCATCCATATTGATTTCCCCTGGTCATGATAGAATGAAAAGAACCGGCACTGACAGATGAATCAGCCCTAACAAATCCTCGGGAGCAACTCACCCGAAGGCTCCGCAAGAATCCTTGATCCACCTATTCGAGTTTTTATAATTACCCGTGGCTTTCTCTCAGGAGTAATCGTCCCGATAAAAGAAGCCCCTGCCGCCTGCGGACAATCTCTTAAGAGATCAAGCGCCTTATTTACGCAGTCGCGGTCGATTACCGCCACTATTTTTCCTTCATTTGCAGCCTCAAGTGGATTAATGCCAAGAATTTCAGCCGCGGCAGCAACCTCCGGGGCCACTGGTATCGCTGTTTCATCAACAGACACAGTCAAATTGGTAAGGTTGGCTATTTCATTGAGAGTGGCGCTCAGCCCCCCCCTCGTGGGGTCTCTGAGAAATCTAAGACCATCTTCAAGGCTCAATAATCGCTCTACAATCGGCCAGACACTTGCTGAATCGGATTTTACGTCAAAATCAAAGGAGAATTCCGCCCTGCTCAACATGACAGCCATTCCATGATTGCCGACCGGGCCACTCACAATCACGGCGTCGCCTGGAACAATACGAGACGGTGACAACTCAATGGCCGTTTCAACCCGACCGATACCCGCTGTGTTTATGAAGATACGATCAGCAGCGCCTTTAGGGGTTACCTTCGTGTCTCCCGTGACTATCTCAACACCACATAGGTCGGCAGCCTCGGACATTGAATCCAGGATATCGGACAATTCTTCAATAGGAAAGCCTTCTTCAAGAATCAGTCCGACAGACAAGAAAATGGGGCGAGCCCCTGAACACGTGAGATCGTTGCACGTTCCATGCACGGATAATGAACCGATGTTTCCCCCTGGGAAAAAGATCGGTGAAACCACAAAAGAATCAGTTGTAAAAGCAATTTTATCGCCCAGGTCAGACAATACTACCGAATCCGGCAATGCGCCCAGCTTTCCACGATCTAATCGGGGCAAGATAAGGTCACGGATAAGACGTCCGCTCATCTTTCCGCCGCCTCCGTGTGCGAGTGAAATGGAACCTACCGGAGATTTAGGAGTCAATCGAGTTTCCTCCATACTTGTAGTAAGCCGCGCAAGTGCCTTCGGATGAAACCATGCAAGGTCCTACCGGGGTTTCCGGAACGCATTCTTTTCCAAAAAGGCCGCACTGATTGGGATTAAGCTCCCCTGTTAGTATGCGTGCGCATCTGCAACGGGGGTCATCAGGCGCTTCGGGAACTTCAACGGGAAAACGTTTCAGAGCGTCGAAAACATCGTAAGGCGCCTTAAGAGAAAGGCCGCTACCAGGGATCACGCCAAGACCTCTCCATGAAGCGTCGGACGGATCGAAGACTTCGTCTATGAGGCCCCTTGCGACTACGTTACCTTCAGGCCTGACCACGGTCCTATATTTATTTTCAATCCCGGCTTCTCCACGGACAGACATTTCAACAAGTGTGCGCAGAGCAAGAAGTATATCTAAGCCGTCAAACCCTGCTATAACCCCAGGTTTTTGGTAATCCCGCGGAAGATAATCATAGGAATCCGCGCCAATAATTGCGGAAACATGTCCAGGCAGCAAAAAACCATTAAGGTCTTTTTGGGATGCAAGTATCTTTAAGGGTTGATGAATTGTCTTGAACGCGGGCAACACAAACAGATTTTTCACATTCCTGGCAAGAGCTGTTTTCAGCGTGGCCGCCACAGTGGGAATTGTTGTTTCAAAGCCGACACCAAGGAAAATTGCAGGTTGTGGAGCAATCTGCAGGGCTATCTCAATTGCGTCCATCGGCGAGTATACCACTTTAACAGATCCGCCTTGTGATCTTAGGTCCGCGGGTGAGCCATTGGATCCCGGCACTCTCATGAGATCGCCAAAGGTTACAAGGCACGCGCTGTGTTCCCGCCCAAGAAACATTGCTTGATCAATGAACAGCTTTTCGGTGACGCACACAGGGCATCCAGGTC
The DNA here is from genome assembly GCA_026388665.1 of Deltaproteobacteria bacterium. Classification (GTDB taxonomy): domain Bacteria; phylum Desulfobacterota; class Desulfomonilia; order Desulfomonilales; family Desulfomonilaceae; genus CAJBEZ01. The sequence continues at coordinate 12,029 of JAPLJJ010000047.1, read as the reverse complement.
CTGAAACCAGTTCCAGCTTCTTGGTCAACAGACTCTTTATGCCCGAAGAATGAATCGCCATGGTGTGAGTGCCGCAGACTTCCATGAATTTCAGGGGGCCGCCATGAACAGCGAGCATGGAATTTATGTCGGAGGCCAATTTTTTCGCCGCTTGTTTTTCTATTTCGACTTTCAATCTACGGCCTCATTTTTGGTTGCTTCCGCCAGTTCCCTGAACAGATCCAACCGGATCATCGCTTCTTCATGGTCAAGGACCTCAATTGCGAAACCCGCATGGATGATGAGATAATCACCAAGTTGGGCGTGTGGCGCCATTGCGAGGCTCACGTCAGTCTTCACGCCGCCGGCGTCAACTTTTCCAACGCCGGGCCCGGTTATTTCAGTCAGTTTCATAGGCACTGCTAAACACATCAGTCAAATCCTCTATCTAAATTCTCTTCTGATTAATCGAAAGATAACACCAATTGGTAATTAGTTTTCAACCGCATCGTCATATAATCGGTTTCCTCTCAACCATATTTCTTTCCCGGCTACGGCCTGCCCAATAGCTATCCCTCCGTCGTTTACAGGAATGTTCTGATGACATAAAACCTTATAACCGGCTTTTTCAAGCTTATCGGCAGTGTCCTCGGCCAGACGTTTGTTCTGAAAACATCCGCCGGTCAATCCTACTATTCCTGTTGGATTGCAGTGAGAAAGCTTCTGAACCGTCTCTACAATCAGATTAGCGATGGAGTTATGAAAGCGGGCAGCGAGCTTTTCGGGCGAGGTCCCATTCAAAGCATCCTCAGCCATTGCTGTCAGCAATGAAGCCACATCAGGTTCCAGTATATTGTTGTTATGAAAGTTCAACACATAAGACTTGTTTTCAAAATCATCCGCTATCGATTCAAGCCACATGGCCGCCTGCCCCTCAAAAGTTACATGACGTGTAAAACCGGCAAGAACTGCGGCAGCGTCAAAAAATCTACCGGCGGATGACGTTAGGGGCGAATTTATGTCCTTTTTCCATGCTTCCAGCCACAACTTGGTTTTAGAAGCGGCTGCGCCGAAAAGCGGAATCATTCTTTCCGGGATTGTTCCACCATTGAATATTGCAATAAGATTCGCCACGATCCTGATTGGTTCTCGAATTGCCGCTTCAGCCCCGATTAAGGAAAACGGCCTCAGGCGAGCGACCCGTTGGAAACCGATTCTGTCAGCGAGAAGAAATTCACCACCCCAGATTGTTCCATCATCGCCATAGCCGGTCCCATCAAAAACCACAAACAAAATCGGGCCGTCAATTGCATGTTCAAGGAGCAGGCTAACAGCGTGCGCATGATGATGATAGACCGGAATAAGCTTCTTGTCATATTGTTGAGCCAGACTGGAACTAAAGTAACCGGGATGTGGGTCGAACGCTATTAAGGAAGGCGTGACTTCGAGGTATTCTGTCAGGGTGTTAATGGAGCGAGCAAAATAATCTTGAGCTTCCGGCGACTCGAGGTCTCCGACGTGGGGACCAGGTGTCAGCAACTGGCCATCGAGGATCGCAGGCGCATTTTTCAAGTCTGCCCCTACCCCCAGCACAGTGGGCGAATTTTCCGGTTTATGTTGTGACCCGTCTGCGGAGTCAGATCTACCTGAAGTCTTGAGGTCTGTATCCGAGTCGTTCACGAGTCTAAAACTCATGGGGACATAGCCACGTGACCTTCGAAAAACCGTGGCCTGTCCTCTGATTACTCGAACAATAGAATCATCAGCCCTCAGAACAATCTGGCGGTTGTGAGTCAGAAATGCGTCCGCAATGCAACTGAGTCGCTCCAAGGCTTCGTCGTTTTCTGCCGCGATAGGTTCCTCTGAACGGTTCCCTGATGTCATTACCAATGTTGAAAGAGAATCGCCTATTCCGAAATGAGGGTGTTTGAACAAAAGATGGTGAATGGGGGAATAAGGAAGCATCACCCCCAGTGTACCCACAAAAGGAGCTATACTAGGAGCCAACTTTTCCCCGTACGCCCTTAACAAAACTATCGGCGCTATGGCTGATTTGAGAGTTAGTTCTTCTTCACTACTGATAACACAGTACTTGCGAGCCTCTTCAATTCTTCAATGTCACGCGTCATGACGGCAAAAGGTTTCTCTGCCCTCCCCTTGAGATCTCGAAGTCTTTGGACGGCGTTCTCATTCAAAGCGTCAACAGCGAGGTGAAATCCACCAATACCCTTGACCGCAATAATTTTACCCTGCTTGAGAAGTCTTATGGATTCTACTATTTGGTCGCCTTCAATTTGTCTTCCACAGTTGTCCAATAGCGAAAGCTGCGGACCACATTTTGGGCATGAGTTAGTCTGGGAGTGAAAACGACGATCATTAGGATTCAGATATTCAGACTTGCAATCCTCGCACATCACGAAATCCGCCATACTAGTTCGCTCCCGGTCGTAAGGAAACGCTCGGACTACTGTGAAACGAGGTCCGCAAAGCGTGCATGTGATGAACGGGAACAGGTGTCTCCGGTTTTTTGGGTCTAGGAGTTCTGAAGCGCATTCTGGACAAACAGCAACGTCTGGGGGGATAGGAGTAATATCACGCTGTGTCTCAATGCTCCGCTTGATAGAGAAAGACGTTTCCCCCAGAGGGGATCGGTCTTCTGTTTGAATAACGTCTATACGGCCTGGAGAAGGTATGGCGGTTGGGAGTTCTGATAAGAACCAATCGCAGTTGTCCCGTGCCCCCTCGATTTCTATCCTCACAGCCTCGGTGGTGTTAATAACCCATCCTGACAATCCATGTTTGGTGGCGAGACGGTAAACGGTGGGTCTTAGTCCTATCCCTTGGAGAATACCTTTAAGGATGATTTGTTTCCGCACTACCGACATCGAAGATGTAACACCTGATATTGCGTCCAAGTTTGAACCAAAGGCAAGGCCGCTTTCCGAATTTCAATTAACTTAGCTTTTCTTGATCACAAATGGAAGAGACCTGCCATTTTGTCGAGAATTGGAAAAATCTATTGACTTAATAGGCATTTTTCTGAGATATAGAAAAATTGTCATATTAATGGGCAAGTTCGTTCTTGATTGCGCTGGTCCGATATTTCGGAGCCAAATACAAGCTCCGCAGATCAAACGTCAAAAGAGCGAAACTCAAAAGGAGCGATTAATGGCTAATCATCCATCAGCTTTAAAAAGAATGCGACAAAACGAGAAGAAGCGTTTAAGAAACATGTCCTACAAATCAAAGGTTAAAACCGCTCTAAAGAAATATCTAAAGGCGGCTGAAGACAAATCTCCGGAAGCCGGGAATCTGCTGAACACCAGCATGTCCCTATTGAGCAAGGGTGTCACCAAGGGAATTTTTCACAAGAACACGGCATCCAGGACTATTTCTAGGCTTTCCAGAAAATTGGCAGGCTAACTACGCGCAAGGTGCGTAGCGTTCCCCCGTTCGCGACCAGCCGAATTCTTCCCGAGTTTTCTTACCTTTCGGGATCTCCGAGAAGGATCCAGCCCGACCAGGATGGTGGTTTCCCGCTAAATGAGGAATCCAGTCCTGCTGTGAGTTCTCGAGGAACATCCGCCAGAGCATGGACAGGAGATTCCTTGGCGGCCACCTTTTTCAGTATCGTTGAGAGGAATGGTTCTTCAGATCCCCAGTTAGGGTCTGAATAATTGATCAGTGTCAGCCGTGAGCCCGAATATAGCAAAGCCAGGTTCATCAACAGAGGGCCATCTCCAATCGCATTTTCCTGATCACGGACTTCGAACCATGATATTGGAAGAACCGTCAGTCTTGTTGAAATCGGTATCGTAAACAAATCTCTGATCAGGAAACGTCGCTGGCCACTTTTATCGGGTGAAAAGAAAAAGCATGGTTGAACATCACCTGCAACCTCGTCCTGAACCCCTAAAGGGACTGCCAGTATTGCCACATTTTCCGCTCGTGGCTGAACCTCCAAAAATCTGTCAATAGTAGCTGTAGGGCCTATAAACACCTCAAAATTCCTAAACAGTTTCTGGACCGCGATAACTACATCAGATGGTTTAGGGTAAACACCATTCGAGAGAACCAGCTTTTCAATTTTTTCGCTTTCGGTAAGCTTGCTCGATGTCTTTTTGTGTGGCTTTTCAGGGGACGATGTTTCACGAAGACTCTCTTCAGTAACCCATGGGATGGATTCAAAGACTAAAAGGTCATTTTTGGTTATCCATTTGGATTTGTGATCGTCTTTAGTTCTCATTCCCTTCAGGATGTCAGCCGAAGGGATCATGGTTATAAGCCTATCCTGACCGAACGGACGATCCTCAGCATCCAGGATCACAGGGAAAGGGATATACCACAGTGACCTGTCTGGAATTACTAATACGGTTGTTTTCTCCTTCGGAAGCGGCGGGAGTTTACCGACCAGGTGTCTGTAGACTCGGCGACACGGTTCTTTCCATGCGTGTCCCATAAAAGTTGACTGGTTACCAGTGGAATATTCCCTGAGTTTCTCCTGAAGATTCAATATTGCTCTATCAAGTTCACTCTTGTGTATTGGGGCCTGTGTATAAATGGCTTTTTCATTGGATATCAGGCCCACAACAATCCGGTCGGACAGGAGATTGAAGTCCAGTATTAATTCATGAGGCTTGAGAGTTTCGGTCTGTATCTCGCCGAGAGTTACGGGTAACCCTTTGCGGAGCAAGGTCCAAAGTGGCGCGGGTTTTTGGACCCTTTGTCGTAGCTCAATCAACTGATTTCGGAGCGTGTCTTCGTTTGAGCGTGAGGGCTCATTGGCCGGTTCCCCCTTTAATTCCAGCAACTGATTTAGGATCTCACTTTCTTGTTTCAGCAGCGAGGCGGGAACATCAAAAGGCTCAATTAATCCTGCCCTTTTCAATGCAAGATTCCGTCGCGCGAGCCTTCTTTTTTCCATAAGATGAAATATACGGCTGGAATCTTCTTCTCGAATATCGGAACTTATCGGCCCCAGAATTTTTGTAGCTATTTCTTCGAAAACTGAAAATCTCTGTTCAAGATCTTTCAACAGCGGATGCACGGGTGGAGCGTCATCAAGAATAAACTCAAATTGATCAATAGCGTTTCTGTATTTTAAAACAGCATTTTCGATTTCTCCCGCGAGATACAGCCGTCTGGCTTCTCGCACCTCCATATCAAACTTTTCGAGAAGTCTTACATTGTCAGTGACAGTTTCCGATTGCTGCGGTTGAGATTCTTTGAAAAGCCATTGATATTTGCGTTTCGGTTCTTCCGAAACTCGAAGAAGGCGACCGGAGGAATTGGAGAATTGTTTGAGGGCTTCATTCGCTCCCGCTGCATTGGCCTCGCTTACGGGCCATTCATCAGGGTTTACCGTTAAACCCTGGCCACGGCAAACAAACGGATAACAAACACAAAACAAAATCAGGATGGTGGCAAATATCTGTCGTCCGGACACCATAATCGGGGATCTTGTAATACCGCTTATCACCTCTCCACCGCCTTTGAGATTGTCTTTGATCAGGATAGGGCCTGAGATTGTCGGGGAGCGAATATTCTCCTAGCGTAACCCTTCAGCAAAGGCTATTTCTCGCTCGATTCGGGTTTCCCGGCGTGTATCCACCATTCATCATCTTTTTCTTTGAACCACCATGCCGAAAAATCCGTGTTCAAGATGCTGCGGGCCAAACGTTTGCCCTCTTCCGTTCGTAGCCTCTTTACCGCAGTCGAAATCCATTCTCCTGAATACGGATTACCCAGGTCTCCCAACTCCTTGAGTTGAAGGATCAACTCAATTTGGTCGGCGTCATTGGCAAACAGAGATTCAAGGGTGGACTTTTGGTTAAACTGGTCCGTTAAATGTCGTATCTCGTCTCCGAAAGGCAGGTTGGCCGTCATGTCCCGTACTGCAGCCGCTTCATCGGCGGTTACGTATCTCTTGTTCACGTAATTCAGGTCCCCGGTTCGAGCTTCTACGAGATCGTGAAAAAGGCACATGAGCACTATTAGAGAGGTGTCGCTGTCCCCGGACATCCGCGATAGCGTATAGCCGATTACCGCGCATCGAAGACTGTGTTCAGCTACGGTTTCCTGTCCTGTTCCCAAGAATTGAAATCCGGATCGCGGAGTACGTTTCAGCATCCCGACCTCGAACAGGAAATCAGCAATTGGTTTAAGCTCCAAATCTAAGCTCCTAAAAACTAAAAACAACTAATTGCGGAGTGATTATCACGATTCATCGAACTAATCAAGGCGATCCATACGAAATCAAATCGGAATTTGTTGATAAACATATTGAATTAAAATATTTTGGCTGCATCATGAACAGGAAAATTACGAAAACATTTCTTGGAGATCATCTCGGTAAAACAGATGACATGCGTCCGGAATTGGTGGAAACGCGTTGCGACCTTTGTGGATCCGCCAATTATAAGCTCCTCTTTGAAAAGGAAGGTTTTCGACATGTGCGTTGCCACGATTGCGGCCTTGTTTTTGTTAACCCACGATTAAAGTCACATGAGGAGTTTCAGAGGATTTCAGGTACCGGTTCGATGGGTGAAGAACAACTCTCGCCTGCGCAAATACGTCGGATCTGTAAGGAATTGTCGATATTCGGAAATTACCGTAAGCTGAACCGTATACTGGAAATCGGCGCAGGTAAGGGCTGGTTCCTTAACGTCGCGCGGTCTTTGGGGTGGGAAATCTGGGCAGTAGAAATTAACTGGGACGCTATTGCAGAGCTGAATCAGAAAGGGATCAGGAATGTAATCACATCATCAGCCGAAGATTTCGATGCGGACCCGGAATCATTTGACGCTGTAAGAATCTGGGATGTAATCGAACATCTGCAATCTCCTAGAAAATGTCTGGAAAAAGTACATGGGAGCTTGCGGCCCGGCGGGCTGTTAAGAGTGTCTACCACCAATTTTCGGTCGCTCTCCAGGATGGTCAATGGCCGAGATTGGGTTTACCTGAACGGGTCGGATCACATAGTCCTTTTTGATCCCACTACGATTGAGAAGCTGCTGAAGTCTATAGGTTTCCGTCGAATCAAGATCAGGACAAGGTCGTTTAACCTACGACGCAAGTTGTATCATCCGGAAAAGGAGCTTAGGCTAAGTTTTCACCCGTTGGCGCCATTTCGTAAACTGATTGATGAGACAATACAATTTACGAGATTCGGGCACCAACTGATAGTGGACGCTGTCAAAGGGCCCTAAAGAGGAGAATGAGTGACAATTAAAGGCTAATTTCAATTAGTTAACAGCTAAGCCAGCTCCAGTCAAATGAGATGTGTGTCTGGGGTCGCGAGAATGAGGCATTTTTATTATTTTCGTTATCAAATTCAGAGTGTTCGTGTTAAAATAAAAATTTTCGCGCGGTTTCCTTTAGTTGGAGATTATATAAACTGAAGTAATTTCGCCTGATCTCTTTTTGGTCAATATTACGCTCAAAACGAGAGCCGTCAAATGACGAACAACAATGAGTCTCAGTTAATTTCTCCCGCCATGCGAGCAGGCATACTCGCGGAGGCCTTGCCGTATATCAGAAACTTTCGAGGCAAACGCATCCTGATCAAGTATGGAGGAAGCGCAATGACAAACGAATCCCTGAAGAGGGATTTCGCTGAAGATGTGGCGCTCCTGGGTTTTATTGGGGTTAAACCGATAATAGTTCACGGTGGTGGGCCGCAGATCGGCGCCCTCCTCAAGAAGCTTGGAAAAGAAAGTCGATTTGTTAAAGGATTGCGTGTAACCGACGAAGAGACCATGGATGTCGTCGAGATGGTGCTTGTGGCAAAAGTCAACAAGGACGTAGTTTCACTTATCAACTCGTATGGCGGCAAAGCAGTTGGAATATCAGGCCGTGATGGCGGTCTTATCAAAGCTAAAAAGGCGCGACCCGCAAGACTGGCAGGGATTGACGAAGATCTTGGGCTGGTCGGTGAAGTCGAACGCATCAATCCTGACCTGATAGCGTCCCTTGAAGATCGAGGATTCATACCGGTTGTCGCTCCCGTGGGCGCTGGTCCACAGGAAAAACCTTACAATATTAACGCGGACACGGCGGCAGGGGCGATGGCAGCGGCCCTAAACGTGGAAAAATTTTTACTGCTGACTGACGTTCCCGGCGTTATGGACTCTGAGAATAAGTTGATTTCCAGCGTTTCAGAAGAACAAGTGGAAACGTTCATACGGAATGGGGCGATTTCCGGTGGGATGATACCAAAAGTCAAATGCTGTCTGGCTGCCATTCGAGGCGGAGTTCCCAAGGCCCATATAATTGATGGTCGTGTTCCGCACGCGCTTCTTCTGGAAATTTTGACGGACGAGGGTATCGGCACCGAAATTGTGCGTGAGAGAGCCCCTGGACTATAGCTTGTTGACTCTGTAGCAGCTTCAGACAAGCAAAGCGGCCACACTGGCCGCCACACGGTTTGAAAAACACCGGGTACGCCTTATCCTATCGATTGGACGGCGCCTCACGGTAGTTAATCATTGTTGAAATTATCTTTGACTCAAATTGAGAGACGCAAAATGGCAAAAGAATCATTCGATTTTGTTTCAGCTAATAGCAAGTATGTATTCAACACTTATGGACGTGCTCCAATAATGTTGGTTGAAGGCAAAGGGGTTCGAGTTAAAGACAGTGAAGGGCATGAGTATCTCGACTTTATCGGTGGGCTTGCGGCGTGCCCGCTCGGTCATGCTCATCCGGTCCTCGTAGAGGCTATTTGTGAACAGGCGAAAAAACTTATCCACGTATCTAATATTTTCCACATACAGCCTCAGATCGAACTAGCTCGATTGCTGACGGGAAATTCGTTCGCTGACAAGGCTTTTTTCTGCAATTCAGGGGCTGAAGCGAACGAAGGAGCTATAAAACTGACGCGAAAGTTCTTCAACGATAGAGGGGAAAACGACAAATACCACATAATCACAATGGAGAATTCCTTTCATGGTCGGACTCTGGCCACACTTGCGGCAACCGGCCAGACCAAGTACCGGAACGGTTTTGAACCCCACATGCCGGGGTTCTCTCATGTTCCCTTCGGTGATTATATCGCGTTAGAGGACGCGTTCACGGAAAATACAGCGGCAGTGATGATTGAGCCGATTCAAGGGGAGGGTGGGGTACGCATCCCGGCATCCGATTATTTACCCAAAGTTCGGAAGCTCTGTGATGATAAAGGCTCCCTATTAATCTTCGATGAGGTTCAGACCGGCATGGGAAGAACCGGCCGGCTCTTTGCGTACGAAAACTTTGGAGTTGAACCTGACATCATGACCTTGGCCAAAGGTCTCGCAGGTGGTGTTCCGATTGGCGCTTTGCTTGCGACAGACCGTGTTGCCGACGCGTTTAAGCCGGGAAACCATGCGTCAACCTTCGGGGGGAACCCTCTCGCGTCAGCGGCTGGAGTTGCTGTTTTATCCGAGATCCTTTCAAAAGGTTTTCTTGACCGTGTCTGCATTATGGGGGGCTATTTGAGATCACGACTTCAAGATGTAGCGGCCGAGCACAAAATTATTAGAGAAGTCCGAGGCATGGGGTTGATACAGGCCATAGATTTGAACATGCCCTGTGCGGATATTGTGACGGTCATGCGGGAAAGCGGGGTCCTGGTAAATTGCACTGCGGACACTGCCCTTCGGTTCTTGCCGCCACTGATCGTTTCCGGGCCGGACATCGATGAGATGATAACAATTTTGGAAGCTGTTTTAACCAAAGTGACGGTTTAGTGTCATGAAAAAAACTCGACATTTCTTAAGCCTTGCCGATTATTCAAAGGATGACATTCTCAACCTTCTGCGTCGCGCATCTGCGATGAAGAGAGGCGAGCCCGGCAAGGGGCCCGCTCGACCACTAGAAGGTAAAAGCGTAGGCCTCCTTTTTGACAAACCTTCCACGCGCACTCGGGTATCGTTCGATGTTGGTGTTTATCAGTTAGGCGGTCATCCGATCTTTCTCCATTCGCGTGACATCCAGCTTTACCGAGGTGAACCGATTAAGGATACCGCGCGTGTCCTCTCAAGGTACCTTGACGCAATTGTAATCAGGACCTTTGGACAGGAAATTGTCGAAGAATTCGCCAAGTGGTCTACCATACCGGTAATAAACGCTCTTACTGATCTGTCCCACCCATGTCAGATCCTCGGTGATTTGCTTACATTGCAGGAGGCCGGGCTGGACATTTGCACTATGAAGGCCGCCTGGATCGGTGATGGAAACAATGTTGCGAATTCATGGATCAATGCCGCCAAGAAGCTAGGTTTTAAGTTTGTGCTCGCGTGTCCCGAAGGTTATGATCCAGCAGTTCCAATAGATTGTGACAACGTGAAATTGACCCGGGACCCAATAGAGGCGGCACGGGACGCTAACGCTATATCAACGGATGTATGGGCTTCCATGGGCCAGGAAAAAGAATCTGCTGTACGTCAAAGGGCTTTTCAGGGATTTCAGTTAAACCGGGAAATCCTAAATTACGCGGGAAATCCCGTTTTTGTGCTGCATTGTTTGCCGGCCCACAGGGGTGAAGAGATTACCGATGATCTTTTGGAGTCTGAACATTCCCTGATCTGGGATGAGGCTGAGAACAGACTTCATGTCCAGAAAGCTCTATTGGAGAACCTACTAAGCCGATGAAATGAGTATAGGCCCTGTTCTGATGCTAACCGGTCTTTGGTGGCGGCAGGCGTCTCTGCCTGCCTATTTTGAAAATATGAATATGCAGGCTAGGAGATAATTGGAGGACACTTGAAACGTAAAGATATAAAAAAAATAGTATTGGCCTACTCCGGAGGCCTTGACACGTCAGTGATCCTACGGTGGCTTGTTGAAACATATCAATGTCCGGTTGTAGCATATGTGGCTGACCTTGGACAGGGCGAAGAACTCGACTCTCTTGACGAAAAGGCTGAGGCGTCAGGCGCTGAATCTTTATATGTGGTTGATCTTAAAGAGGATTTTGTTAAGAATTTCGTTTTTCCAATGTTCCGCGCTAATGCGATTTATGAAGGGACCTATCTCTTAGGGACATCAATAGCAAGGCCGTGTATTGCTCAAGCCCAGATGAAGATCGCGGAAAAAGAGAAAGCTGACGCTGTTAGTCACGGAGCCACTGGTAAAGGAAACGATCAGGTACGATTTGAACTCACATATTATGCAATAAATCCTGAAATAAAGATCATAGCGCCCTGGCGAACATGGGCGTTCAAGTCGCGTTCCGAACTGATCGCATACGCTAAAGATCACGGTATCCCAATCACATCGACCGCTGAAAAGCCTTACAGTATGGATCGGAACCTGCTGCACCTGAGTTTCGAAGGCGGGACCCTTGAGGATCCGTGGGTCGAACCTCCGTCGGATATGTTTATTCTAACGGTTGATCCAAGAAAAGCCCCTGACAAGGCGGAAGAAATTGTCTTGACCTTTGAAGCCGGTGACCCGGTAGCTATAAATGGGGAACAAATGACCCCGGCAAACCTGCTTGGTCACTTGAACACTCTGGCCGGAAGGCATGGTGTGGGCCGAGTAGACATGGTTGAAAACCGCTATGTCGGGATGAAGAGCCGCGGGGTTTACGAGACACCCGGTGGAACCATTATACACGTTGCAAGAAGAGCAATGGAATCCATAACTCTTGACCGGGAGATCACCCGGCTCAAGGACGAGTGGGTCCCTCGCTATGCGGCGCTGGTGTACAACGGATACTGGTTCTCGCCGGAAAGACAAATGATACAGGCCGCGATAGACACTGCGGCTTCCGTTGTCTCCGGCGAAGTCAGACTAAGAATCTACAAGGGTAACGTCACAGTCACGGGTCGCAGATCCGATAACTCGTTGTATGATGAAAGATTCGCAACATTCGAGCAGGACGAAGTGTATTCCCAATCGGACGCGGAAGGTTTCATCCGCCTCAATGCGTTACGATTGAGAATTGGGTCCCTAATGAACAAAACAAAGTAGTCTTAACCTTGTGGGATATTGAACAGCGACATGGCCGATAGCAGAAAATCAAAACCCTCAAAGAAATCCAGCGGATCTTCAGGCATTAGAAAAGG
>JAPLJJ010000230.1 GCA_026388665.1 Deltaproteobacteria bacterium | reverse complement strand
GGCACGCTCAGTCGCGGGGCCGATAGAGTTTTTCGTCCGACCACTCCTGCCATGGCGGCGGATGTGACGGATCATCTCTGGACGTTTGGGGAGCTATTGGCATACCCGGTGGCTTGTCAATGAAGTGGGGACACTACCAAACATCCATGGTATGGGTTTATGTAACACGGTTCTTAGTTCGTTTGGAAGGGGAGACGATCGACGTGTCGGCGTTCTGCGTAGCTCAATCTAGCTGGTCGTGATCAATCGCGACACATAGTAGGCGGCGGCTAAGTTGCCACCACCACAGGAAATTATTAATGCGGGCAAAAAAATAACCCGATGATTCAAAAGACCTCAGGGCCCGGATGGGGGGGTTATGGGGGAGGGAGGGTGTCCACCCGGGCAGAGGTCCAAAATGGAAACGTTTCGGCATAAGCCGAATCACGTTCTCACAGTTCAGGAATATAAGATAATTCCATTTAAAAGTCAATTAAATACTTTAATAAATTAATATAATATATTGTTTTTACTTGAAATAAAAATATTTGCAGTATTTTGGCAAGCATCCGGTCATTACGTCAAAGATTTCAAGCCCTCAAACAAACTCAGTCCAATTGTGCCTAAACTCAAACAGATCAAGGTAATTACCGAGATCCAGGCCACTATATTGAACAACCTACCGTTTGAGAAATTCCGCATCACGGATTTATCATTAATGATGTGGAGAATGAACAGTAATATTACCGGTAAGACGAGGCCATTCAAAATTTGAGAAATATACATGATAGGAACAAGCGGCAAATTCGGAGCCAGAATGACTATTCCGGAGAAAAATATAATGAAACAGTAAAGTCCGTAAAACTGGGGCGCTTCTGAGAATTTCTTGTCCAAGCTTGATTCCCATCCGAAAGCCTCGCAGATGGTATAAGATGTTGACAGTGGGAGTATCGCAGCAGCGAACATGGACGCGTTAAACAATCCAAAAGCGAAAAGCCAAGTGCAGTATTTCCCTGCCAAGGGTTCGAGGGCAAGCGCGGCCTGAGATGCTTCTTCTATATTTATTCCCGCTTTGTAAAGGGTTGACGCGCAGGCCAGAATTATAAAAAAGGCAACCACGGAAACCGCTATTGACCCCACGATGACGTCTAGCCGAACAGCCTTCAAATCCTGAACGCGCAGCCCTTTGTCCACTACGGAAGCCTGAAGGTAAAATTGCATCCACGGCGCGATAGTGGTTCCGACTAGTCCCGTAAGCATCAAGAGGAAATTGGTTTCAAACTTGATGGTAGGACTGACCAAGGCGCCGACCACTTCAATCCAGTCAGGCCTGGCCATGAAGCCGACAGCGATATAAGCCACATAAAAAAGGCACGCGGCGAGAAAAACTTTCTCGACCGACCTGTATGTGCCTTTAACGGCGAGCCACATCAGAAAAATAATGGCGAGTGGAATGGCCAGGTATTTTGATATTCCAAAAATCTCGAGTGATGCGGCTATACCCGCAAATTCTGCTATGGTGTTTCCGAGGTTTGTGATTACAAGCAATATCATAAGATAAAAAGTAACCTTGACACCGAATCGTTCTCTAATCAGATCGGAAAGTCCCTTGCCTGAAACAACCCCCATCCTCGCCCCCATCTCCTGCACAATGATAAGGATCAAAGTGATAGGAATAATTGACCAGATAAGGGCCAGGCCGTATTGTGCGCCGGCAAGAGAGTAGGTGGTGATTCCTCCCGCGTCATTATCCACATTTGATGTTATGATCCCCGGTCCCATGAGTGCCAGGAGGGCCCATAGTCTTATCAAACGAGATCTATAAATTGGTTTTACGGAATTTTCCGTCTGATCGGTCTTTGGCAATTGAGAAGCCCCAAATAACACTCTATTTTCCGAGATGCGGCGCAAGGATTTCGAGGAGCGCTTTGAAACGCACCACACCTGCAATCCTATTTTCTTCATCCACTACAGGTATCCCTCGAAAACCATATTTTCCAAAAAGATTCGCCAGATTTTGTGGACCATCATCTAATTTCGCAGTGATAACGCGAGTGGTCATGATTTGTTCCAGCGGGGTGAAGATTTCGTTGGACAGCAATTCCTTAAGATTCGTCACCCCGAGGAGTTTGCCTTGATTATCAACTATGTACAGATAGTAGACCACGTCCATTTCATTCGCGTGCCGTCTAACATGGGCAAGCGCCTCGACTATAGTCTTGTCGGGTGGAAACGCCATGAATTGTGTCGTCATTAGGCCACCGGCTTCGTCTTCTTCATGAGCCAGAAGACCTTTGAGTTTCTCTTCGTATTCAGCGTCCATCTCTCGTAAGATGCCGGTGGCCGTTTCTTGGGGGAGATCAGCGATTAGGTCCGCAGCTTCATCCGGAGACATTTCCTCCATGATATCAGCGGCTCGATCAGGTTCCAGTTGACGCATAATCGAAACCTGAATCTTGGGGTCCATTTCTTCAATCGCCTCGGCAAGAACCTCTTCATCAAGGGTCTCGGCCAAGGCTGATCGCTCGTGAACATCCATATCTTCAATGATGTCCGCAAGATCCGCGGGGTGCAGTTCTGCTAGACGATCTTGCGGCACTTGAAGCTTGAGACGATCCGGATAGGCTAGCGGCTCAACGTAATTCCAAGCAATGAACCGGTCTTTCAGATCATAGTCGAAAAACCATTTACTGAAACGCGTGACGGAATCTTCGAATCCGAGCCTTCTTAACAGGCCTTTCAAACCAACGTCAACCTGAACAAGCAACAACTTGCCATCAGATCTGATAAAATTCAGATCATTCACTCGCTCAACTTTGGCTCCGTGAACATCCACTATCTGTTTGTCCAACAAGAAGTCCCGAAGCAAAACTTCGGAAGAAACCATGACTCGTTCCTCAATCGGAATAGGTGGACCAAATTCTTTTCGAACAACTATCAAGTAATTCGCTATATCAACCACGTCACTCCACGGAAGACAGAAGCGGCGACTCGAATAACCGCGTCTATACACAAGGCCGACTACCTCCGGGATTGACTTCTCAAGATCTAGAATGAGATCAGATACTTTCCCAAGGCGTTGACCGGACTCGGAATAAACACGCCGAACCAGCAAATAGCTAAGGCAATGATTTTCAAGACCCGATGGATCCAAGAATCCTCCGTGAAAACGTCACGCGCACCGCATGAAACCCCATTGGTAGATTTTGACAAAAATTTTCGCCCATTTGAACAATCCTCTAGGAGAGCCAAAACGGGAAGTGGCGCTGCCAGCCGCGCAAAAAAACGGCCATCCAGCCGTCTGACTATTATTG
Organism: Deltaproteobacteria bacterium; assembly: GCA_026388665.1. GTDB lineage: Bacteria > Desulfobacterota > Desulfomonilia > Desulfomonilales > Desulfomonilaceae > CAJBEZ01. The sequence goes on along the minus strand of JAPLJJ010000230.1, from coordinate 15,448 downwards.
CAACTAATTTCAGAACTCTTCTATTTTATCATCAAAAGGTTTTGTTTAGAAGAGGAACTATTGCATAATATGGTAAAGACGACTGAAAAAGAGTTGGAGTTTGCTATGCCTGTAAAGAAACAATTAGAGGTCATGCTGGCTGACGCGCCTGGTGAGTTGGCCAAACTAACGGACATCCTCAAGCAGGAGCACATCAACATTGAGGCGATGAACATTCAAGACGCGAACGAATATTTGTTGGCGCTCTACGATGTTAGAAGCCAGACCGGACGAAGAGTAGCCCCCCGTGACTACTACGAGGCCATCCTTAAGGAGTCCGCCAAGTATTCCATGATCCGTCTGATCACCGACAATCCTGATATGGCCCTGGAAGCCCTTAGTAAAGCTGGCTATAAGGTCAAGGCCCAGGACGTCATTGGGATGGTCTTGGACAACACGCCTGGTATCCTCAACATGGTGTCTCGAGCCTTTGGAGACGCGGGAATCAATATTTCATATACGTATGGATCAGGCTTTTCAGATAGTGAAGCGGCTCTGTTTATTTTCAAGGTTTCAGACATGGAGAAGGCCCTGGAGTTGTTTCCAGACGGAACACCTTGATGTTAATTGGTTCTCATAGTGTCTGAGGGCTCGCGAGACGATAACCTTATATACAGATTGCGTCGGGTCTTGACCATTCCAATGTCCGATAAGATATATTATGTTAACTCATTGATGCGAATAGGCTGATCCTATATGACCGACGAATCCTGGGCCGATAATGGCCCCGCTCTTCGATCGTCTACCAGAAAAAAATATTGGTCAACCGGATTGACTCATGAATGACGCTATGTCCGTTTCGCTATCCTCCGATAAACTTCGGCTCAGTGTCGCTGTGATCACAAAAAATGAAGAGGATCGGATCGGACATCTGCTCGAGAGTGTCACTTTCGCTGACGAGATAGTTGTTATCGATTCAGGTAGCACTGACAAAACTTTGGATATCTGCCGAACGTACGGGGCCCGAATCTTTCACCAGGATTGGCTCGGTTACGTTGGTCAGAAACAGCGAGCCTTGGAGTTAACTACCGGGGACTGGATCTTATCTCTTGACGCTGACGAGGTTATTCCGGACACAACCCGTATGGAGATTATTACCGCCTTGTCCACTAACCCCTGTCACGCTTCCGGTTTTTCATTTCCTCGGCTAAGCCGGTATTTGAACAGATGGATACGTCATGGCGGGTGGTTCCCGGACAGAAAAGTGCGAATGGTGCGTCGTGGCTTAGGACGATGGGTCGGAGACACATTACACGAGCGACTTGAAGTTTCCGGAAATGTGGCCCAATTGAATAACCCGATCCAACATTATGTTTATAGAGATATTTTCGATCAAATAAGAACAATCAATTCATTTTCATCTACTTTTGCTTCTACCAACAGGTCTCGATTTCCCGAAGTGTACCTTTTGCTAGGGCTTTTCCATGCTGTCGCGAAATTCATCGAGTGCGCTATTTGGAAACTAGGGATTCTCGATGGGGCTGCTGGACTGATTATCGCTGTTAATAGCTCGTTCTATGTATTCCTGAAGCACGCAAAAGTCTGGGAAAAAGATATCCCTGAACACAAATAGAACCTGAGAAAACTTGCCGACGGAAAATCCCAAATCTTCCAATCTTGACCGCTTCCCTTTATGATTCTTTTTTAGGATTGTGCTAGAAACATGTCCAGAACCTATTGGCTCTTCTCATGCCAAATTCGGTGATAGGCGATAGATAATGACAAGAAAAATTGCTATGGCGCTAGAAAACTTCAGTCGGTTTTCCGGCGGCGCCGAATCTTATGCGGTTGAACTGGCTGAAACCTTAGCTTCTCGGGGTTGGGAAGTTCATCTCATCGGCTATACATGGGATGGAAATCCCTCAGGGGCTATTTTTCATAAAATTACTAAACTACCCAAGCTTATCCCCCCTTTTCTTAGAATATTACATTTCGCCCTTCGACATAGTTCAATTGTCAGAAACCTGGATCTAGACATAGTTCTAGGATTCGGCAACACAATCGACATGAATGTTTATCAAAGCCACGGAGGAGTTCATTTCGTAACCAGTCTCAAAAAGACGCGCGTTGAAAGCAATCCGATCGTCCGTCTCGCAAAAGTCCTCTTGACGTTTGTGTCCCCCAAGAGCCTCACTCGCTCTTGGATTGAAAGCGCTCCTTTTAGAAAGAAGAAAAGACCTGTCATTATTGCAATATCGGATATGGTTAGAAACGATATTTGCCGATGTCACCACTTGAGAAAGGAGGATGTCCATCTCGTCTATAATGGTGTGAACCTGGAGAGATTCAAGCTCGAGCCCGCCCCGGATTCCAGGAGAAATGTCAGGCTACCCATCGGGTTCTCCGATCAAGTGCTCTTTCTTTTTATGGCCTACGATTTCAAAAAGAAAGGGGTTCGGTATTTGATTGAGGCAGCAGGAAAACTACTGAATCAGGTAGGACCGGGAAAATTTAGCGTAGTCATAGTAGGGGCGGAACCCTCCCCTTCCCTGCTGCGACTGATCCGTGAACTTGACCTTGAATCCACAGTTGTATTTCAGGGTTCGACAAAAGAACCGGAAAAATATTACAATGCATGCGATGTATTTGTCTTACCGACTTTTTATGACGCTTGTTCCTTGGTAATTTTTGAGGCTATGGCCTGTGGTCTCCCGGTGATTACAACAGTTGACAATGGCGCATCAGGAGTGATTACTCAAGGGGTTGACGGGCAGGTTCTTAACGATCCGAGGGATGTTCCGGCAATGGCCGAGGCCATGCGACGATTTCTAGATGTCAATTTTCTCAAGAAAGCCTCCTTAGCCGCCAGAAATACTGCCTCCCATTACTCAGTTCAATCGAACCATGATCAGATTATAGCTATCTTGGATAGCGTCCTGCGGCGCGACTTGCGAAGTCGCTAAGTCGTAAGTAATGTAAATGCATACCTGAAATGTTCGCTAAAAAACTGACAGTACTGTTATCTTTACTAAAAACAGGCGAAAAATCAGTTAGTTGAAACATGATTTTGACATGGTTTAATCTAAATTTTCTTGAATTATTCTTGTGATCAGTGGCATTATAAAAAGTCGCGCATTAATTATTATGGAGATCAATTATATTAGATAGAGAACAGATGCACAGACAGAATAACAAGATTGTCGTTTTTCATTGTCGTAATCTTCGCCTTTTCCAAGACGGTGAACGGAAGGAATTCTCGATGGCATGGCCCGGGCTAAGTCTGGTTTCCATACCATGCTCCGGAAAAATTGAGGCGCATTTTCTTTTGAAGACTCTAGCCTCAGGCGCGCAAGGTGTCCTTGTCCTAGCCTGCGCCGAACAGGCGTGTCAATATCTGGAAGGTTCCATGAGATCCCGTAAGAGAGTTGAGTACGCTCGTCATTGGCTTGAAAAACTGGGAATCGCTCCTGATAGAATTGAGTTTGTTCGCCTTTGGCCTGTTAGTCAGCAAGCCCTGGAAGCTCACTTAGAAGAGTTTGTGTTAAAACTCGAATCTCTAGGAGCGCTGGGAACTCCTGAAAAAGTTTAAGGAAAGATTATAATGAGTTTTTAGATCGACTCGTATCATGAATTGATACGGTCAATCAGCCGCGCGTTGCACACGTGCCTCCCGGGGCTGAGAGCGAGTCGATTAAGGAGGAAATCCGTGATTGTCGCTGAATTGAAAGAAATTGACGAAATAAGGAAGATGGTTGACCGCTATTCTTCCATACTTGTTGTGGGATGCGACTCATGCGTGGCTGAGTGTGCAGTCGGAGGCGCCAGAGAAACTCAGTTATTGGCGTCGGCGTTGAAGCTTTCTTACCTCAAAGATCGCGATGAAAAGGTGATCACTGAAGCTTGCCTGGATAGACAGTGTGTCGATGATTTCATAGATGGCATAGCCGAACAAGTTCCGGAACACGACGTCATATTGTCCTTAGGCTGTGGAGCTGGCGTGCAGGCGCTTGCTAGAGTTTACACGGACAAACCTATTATCCCGGCTTTGAACACTCTTTTCATAGGCGAAACAGTCATGAGGGGCGTTTGGACGGAGAACTGCCTTGGATGTGGCCAGTGTAAGCTGGGATATTTTGGCGCTGTCTGTCCTGTGGCTCGTTGCTCCAAAAAACTAATGAACGGCCCATGTGGAGGTTCAAGAGGAGGCCGTTGTGAGATAGATCCGGAGACGCCATGCGGTTGGGATCTTATTATCAAGCGTCTCGAGGCGATAGGCGAACTTGACAGGCTTAGCGAGTATGTACCCCCTGTTAATTGGTCGACATCGCATTCAGGAGGACCACGCCGTGTGATCAGGGAGGATCAAAAACCGTGAAAACTGAAAGTCTACTTGAAAAAGCACTTGAATCAGGAAAATTTGCTGTAACCGCAGAGTGCGGGCCTCCAAAGGGTGCAGACACCAACATTTTGATCGAAAAAGGAAAATCTCTTCTAGGATGGGTTGACGCAGTCAATGTCACGGACAATCAGACAGCCATAGTCAGGATGTCTTCCGTTGCGGCTTGTTCAATACTCAAACAACTAGGTCATGAGCCTATAGTGCAAATGGTGACAAGAGATCGGAACAGAATTGCGCTTCAAAGTGACTTGTTCGGGGCTTACGCTCTCGGAATAAGAAACGTTTTGTGCCTAACCGGAGATCATCAGTGTTTCGGTAATCAGAAAGAGGCTGTCGGGGTTTTTGATCTTGATTCCATCCAACTCTTGAAAACCGCTCGTGACATGCGGGAATCAGGCGTCATCATCGGAGGCGAGCCAATTCAGAAGGCTCCAATTTTCTTTGCGGGCGCAGCGGAAAATCCCTTTGCCGATCCGGTGGATTGGCGAGTCATAAGGTTAGGCAAGAAAGTTCAGGCTGGCGCTGACTTCATTCAGACCCAGTGCATCTATAACCTGGATCGGTTTGAAACGTTCATGTCCCAGGCTAGAAACATCGGATTGACGGAAAAGGTCTACATCCTTGCAGGGGTAACCCCACTAAAGAGCGTTGGTATGGCCCGATACATGGCCACCAAAGTCGCAGGCATCGACATTCCCGAAGAATTAATAAGCAGAATGGCCAAGGCCCCGAAAGAGAAACAGGCCGAAGAAGGGATCAAGATAGCTGTGGAGACCATACAGCGAGTTAGAGAAATCCCTGGCGTCGCCGGAGTTCATGTCATGGCTATTGAATGGGAAAACAGGGTTCCGGAGATTCTGAAAGCCGCGGGGGTCGGGAACAGACCAGCAGGTGTAGCCTAGTTCGCAATAATTTCCTCGTGATGGACGTTCCAGGAATTGCTGGTCGTTCAGAGGGCCTTCGAAATTTGGGTAGGTTTAGAAATGCCTAAGAAGTATCACATAGATGTGCAGCCTATAGCCAACAGATTTCCTGTCATCGGTCGGTCCGGAATAGTTGACTGGGGCGAGGGATGCCTGAAATGCGCCAAGTGCGTGAAAACTGAATGCATTTACGGAGTTTACAAGAACCGATCGTTTTCGACCTCTATCATGGCCGACACCATAGATGAGTTCTGCAAAAGTTGTTTCCGCTGCGTGCAAGGGTGCCCGAAACGCCTAATTCACAAGACCATCAATCCTGAGTGGGAGACACTCGGCGACGAGCTATACACGCCGGAAATTATCTCAATCAATTGGGAACAGGCGGCTACAGGTAAAATACCCGTTTCAGGAGCGGGATACGGGGGAAAATTCTCCGGCGCCGGCTTTGATTCGATGTGGACCGATATGAGCGAGATCGTCCGTCCTACTCGAGATGGAATCCATGGACGGGAATACATCTCAACAGTTGTAGACTTGGGACGCCGCCTACCCCGGCTGGAATTCGATAATAACGGCAAACTCCTTTCCAAACTCCCTCATTCTATCAGAATTCCAATACCGATAGTGTTCGATATTTTTCCATTCGGAGACCTTTCTCCGAGAGTGTGGTCCGCAGTTGTAGCCGCCGCCGTGCGCCTTGGAACCCTTGTCATCATGCCGTATGAGAATGCGAAAAGGTACCCTGATTTTGCGGCTCAAATTGTCGCTTTATTGAGTAACGATCTTATCGGAAAGGTCGATGTAAGCCATTTCAGAATGGTTGAATTACCTGATGATCGAAACACCTTAGAATCACTCGTTTTTCTCAAGAGACAATTCCCTGAACTCATAGTTTCAGTAAGAATGGAAGCAAAATCCTCTCCGGACAATTTCCGGCGTGTGTTGGAATACAACAGTTCACAGGTAGATGTGATTCACTACGTAGCGAATGAGAACGGCCATGAACCTGGTATCCAGAATGGATTGCATTTGAAGGACCTCATTAGGGAAATTAATTCTGGCCTCCTAAAAGAGGGTTTGAGAGACCAGGTCAACCTTCTTGCGTCCGGCGGAATCGCAATGGCGGAACATGTTATCAAATCTTTACTTTGTGGGGCCAACCTCGTGGGAGTCGATATTTCCCTGTTGATAGCCCTTGAGTGTCGAGTTTGTAGGAATTGCAGGGATGGATTGCCCTGTCCGGTTTCAATATCCAAGATTAATCCTAAGTGGGGAACCCAGCGAATAGTAAATCTTGTTGGAGCCTGGCATAACCAATTGCTTGAAATGATGGGCGCCATGGGCATTCGGGAAGCTAGACGTCTCCGTGGTGAACAGGGCCGGGTCATGTTCCGCGAAGATCTTGAAAATGACACATTTGCGCAATTGTTTACTGAGCCGAATTTCTAAGAGGTTTCACTTACATGTATTACAGGAATATATGGAACGAGGTCCCGGAACCGAAAGTAGAACACGCCCCCTCGCGTTTTGGACGTGCTTTGGGCAAATACACAGTAAGAGTTCTGGACGCATGCACAGATTGCTTGAAATGCGTAGCAATTTGTCCTCAAGGGGTGTTTCAGTCCAAGGGAAATCGCTTGCCCCCAACTCTTGATCATCTCTGTTTGGGCGTTGAATGCGCCAAAAAACCTAATAGATGTGTCAAGAACTGTCCGGTAAACGCCATAAGGGTTGGATTGAATCCTAGTTCAAAAGCTTTGGGAGATCATCGTTGGACCCCTGATTTGTTAATGAGCGCCTGGCATATGGCCGAAACAGGAAAACTTCCGCCAAACGACCTTGAATACCGTGTGGGTGAATCTGAGGGAGGCTTCGACAAACTTCGTTTTCGGTTTCCTAAACAGCCCCCGATTCCTGATTTGGATCGCTCTCAGATAGACACATGCGTCAGTCTTAACAAAAAAAAGGATGGCCGGTTTGACATAATGATACCTATCCCGATCTACGGAGGAGGGATGTCATTCGGCTCAATAAGCCAAATCACGATGTTAAGCCGAATTAGGGCCTTCGCTGCATGGGGATCGTATACGTCTACCGGAGAGGGTGGATATCCTGAGGCGCTTTACCCCTTTGACGATCACATCATAACTCAGGTGGCTACTGGTCTTTTTGGAGTTAAAGAAGAGACTATTAAGCGAGTCAAGATAATAGAATTCAAGTATGCGCAGGGAGCTAAACCTGGCCTTGGAGGCCACCTGCTAGGCCCGAAAGTAACCGAAGCGGTGGCTCGGATCAGAGAGACTGTTCCGGGAACGTCCCTTTTTAGCCCATTCCCGTTTCATTCAGTATATTCGATCGAAGACCACAAGAAACACCTCGATTGGATAAAAACGGTCAATCCCAAAGGATTAGTTTCAGTTAAGGTATCCACTCCATCTGACGTGGATATGGTAGCTGTTGGTTCTTATTTCGCCGGAGCGCACATTATACATCTCGATGGTTCTTACGGTGGCACCGGCGCTGCGCCGGATGTGGCCAAGAAAAATATCGCAATGCCCATCGAATATGCGATCCCTAAGGTACACAGCTTTCTCGTTAACGAGGGAGTAAGGGATGAACTGACTTTGATTGCGTCCGGTGGAATTCGCTCGGCGTTTGATGTAGCCAAAGCGATAGCTCTAGGAGCGGATGGCGTCGTCACGGGGACTTCCGAGCTTGTGGCTTTGGAATGTGTGAGGTGCCACAATTGTGAAAGCGGCAGAGGTTGCGCCCGCGGTATAGCCACCACGGATCCGGAATTGGTAGGATTGATGGATTTGCAGTGGGGAACCCAACGCATTATCAACACGTTAAGCTGTTGGAAGGACCAATTACAGGAAATACTGTTCCGTCTGGGCCTTCGCAGCATACGAGAATTGGTAGGAAACACAGAAGTTCTGGCTCACTTGGATTATAGCGGCGCCAGGCCGGATGACGACATCCGATCGAGTTTGGTATGAGGTTCGAATAATGCGCACATCTAATTACGCCGACAAAATACTGGCTTCTCGAATTCGAGAATTCGGGATGTCGGATTTCACAAATATAAATAAGGGTGAAGATGAGGGAGGCTGCGGTGTAACCGGTTTCGCTTCAACTATTCCTTTGGCCGGACGTCACATATTTGAACCCTCTTTAAGGATGCATAATAGAGGAAACGGGAAAGGCGGAGGCATCGCCGCAGTCGGTATGGATCCGGACAAGTTGGGTGTCAGCCGAGAAGTGCTTGATTCACATTATATGCTTCACATTGCTCTGCTGGAACCGGCATGTCTAGGCGCTTTGAAAGAATCATGCATTACCCCTTTCTTTGATATTGGGACAGAAGAATTGTTGGATCATGTCCCTGACTTCCGAGAGCTGGAAGGTCTAGCAGTCAAGCCGCCCGACATTTGGCGTGCTTTCGTCAGGGTTAAGCCCAATGTGCTTAGTAACTTTGTCGCTAGCAACGGTTTTCACGGCATGCCGGAACGCATGGCTGAAGACGAATTTGTAAGCCGTAATTCAGTGCGTCTTAACAGGAAATATTACAGTTCGTTAGGAGAAAAGCAGGCCTTCGTGGTTTCTCATGGCAGAAACGTCATGATTCTTAAGATAGTGGGATATGCTGAGAATGTTGTTCGCTACTACAAACTCGATGACTTCCCGGCGCACGTTTGGATAGCCCATCAGCGCTATCCCACCAGGGGCCGAGTGTGGCATCCCGGTGGCGCCCATCCATTCACTGGTCTTAACGAGGCGTTGGTGCATAACGGAGACTTCGCTAATTACCACTCGACATGCGATTACTTGAAACAGAGGGGATACCAACCTCAGTTTATGACTGACACAGAAGTCAGCATAATGCTTTTCGATTTATGGAATCGGGTCTACGGTTACCCCCTGGAAGTAATAATGGAAGCGTTTGCGCCCACAGGAGAACTGGACTTCGACCAGTTGCCCCCTGAAAAACAGGCCCTTTACGAGGCCGTGCAATCAACTCATATTCAAGCGTCCCCTGATGGGCCTTGGTTCTTTATCATCGCGCGCAATATTCCTGATAAAAATACGTTTCAGTTGATCGGCATCACGGACACCGCAATGTTGCGGCCACAAGTTTTCTCTATCTATGATGGGAAAGCCCAAATCGGACTGATATGCTCTGAGAAACAGGCTATAGATGCGACTCTAAGGTCGATTTCCTCAGAGGACCCTCGTTTCAGTCCTGTTGCGGATAAATATTGGAACGCCAGGGGAGGTTCATCTTCGGATGGCGGAGCGTTCATGTTCAACGTGAGCCACGATTCCGGCAAAAGGAAATACGAACTCCGGTGCTATGACAAGTTCGGGCATGAAATCAAAGTCCCCAAACGAGACCCTATAGACATTACCCAGCCTGTGATTAAACCTCAAGACATAAATGATCTTTCACGGAAACTAGATCAGGCATTAAATCAAAAGGATTCCAATGAGATCTTTGAGTTATTTCAAGAACGAGCTTCGTCCTGGGATTACAACACCCTGCGTTGGGTAATCTCGGAAGTGAGGAAAACAGCAACAAAGAACAAGTGCTCTACCGCCTCAGCAATTGAAGCGTTAACTTTACTGCTGGACAGACGAGTGCCATTATTGAACAAGAAACGATCTGCGCTAGTTCAGATAATTCTTGATGAGTTGAACAAAATCTTCAGGTCCCTTCCAAGGATAAATGAAACCCGCAAGATCGGTGATTACAGTTTAATCGACGCATCCACGCGGGGTGAGTTGCGACCTCCCATAGCGGTAGAAAGAACTCTTGTCGTTGACGCTCGAGACTTCGATCCAGAGGGCGACAAATGCGACGCAGTGCTGCTAGCTGACGCTTACAAATTCGGATGGAGGAAATTCATAGTTTTTGATCTTCGTGGCCAGCGATTTGAGGGCTGCGGGCTTGGGGCCACTACCTCCGGCGTTAGAATGGATCTTTACGGATCTTCGGGTGATTACACCGCTAGCGGCATAGATGGCATGGAGATACACATCCATGGAAATGCGCAAGATCAAATCGCGCAAATCATGAAATCCGGACTCCTTGTTATTCACGGAGATGTTGGTCAGTGCTTCATGTATGGCGCCAAAGGCGGATCTGTTTACGTCTTGGGCAATGCGGCAGGACGTCCCTTGATCAATGCGGCAGGACACCCAAGAGTTGTTATAAACGGAACTGCCCTGGACTTCTTGGCCGAGAGTTTCATGGCCGGTGATCCGCTAAACGGTGGCGGCTTTGTTATTCTGAATGGTCTAACCATAGACGAGGACGGAAACATCAGTTTCCTTGAAAGACCATACCCTGGTTCAAACTTGTTCTCTCTGGCGTCCGGGGGCGCAATCTACGTCAGAGACCCTCATCGTCTAATAGTCGAAGAACAGTTGAATGGAGGCGTACTGGCGGAACTAATGGACGAAGATTGGCAGCTCATAGTGCCCTATCTCAAAGAAAACCAGAAATATTTCGGCATACCTGTTGAACAACTCCTGACTGTGGACGGAATTGTACAAGAGCCAAAGGCAGTATACAGGAAGGTTATGGCCGTGCCGCTTTCTGTTTTGAGCCAGGTTCCCAGCACGGACGATTCGGTATGGGACGCTGACGCCGCGTGAAAAATACCCTAGAACTTACATCCAAGTTTGGGACGCAGTGATCGCCGGAAACGTCACAATCTTGACACCATATATGGCGCTATGAATGCCTTCATCGCGTAAGTGACCTGAAAATGCTCAAGAACACTCACATGTCCGGACTCGACCCAAAACTAGACAAAATAGATTCCCTAATGACGGCCGATCAGAACAGGGACATGTTCAACTATATCGCCCCTCATTATGATGGCGCGAATCGCATACTATCCATAGGACTTGATCAAAGATGGCGACGTCAGGCGGTAAAAAGGCTCGAGTCTAATGCTGGTCACCTTTACCTGGATGTTGGCTGTGGAACAGGGGATATAAGTTTTGAAATAGTGAGACAGGATCCAAAAGCTCGCGTCATTGGGATCGACTCGTCACGCGGTATGTTGGAGATAGGCTGGACAAAGATACGACGATACGGGGTTGAGTCTCAGGTTTCGTTTCGCGAAGGAGACTGTTTGGATCTCGAGTTCCCGGATAACACATTCGACAGAGCGATATCCGTATTTTGTGTGAGAAACGTGACCGACCACAATCGGGCTTTCTCGGAAATTGTCAGGGTGCTCAAGCAGGAAGCCAAGCTCGTAATAATGGAACTTACCGAACCTGATGGCCCGATAATGAAACCCCTATTTCGGATTTATTCCAAAACCGTAATGCCTTTTGTCACCAAAATAATGTCTTCGGTTTCCGCTTACAAATATTTGGCGGCTTCCATGGCAGCCTTCCCAAAACCTGACCAAATTAAGGGCGCGATGATCGGAGCGGGCATGATTGACGTCCAATATTCTCAGATGACGGGGGGGATTGTCACGGTGTATGAAGGTTACAAAACGGGGAACAAAAGCTAGACTGAGTCCCGATCTCGAATCGGCCTTCATTTTTGATTCCTGTCACTCTTCTGACTGTCCCAAAAACCGCTTTATCTCACGTTTAGTCGTATTTATGTATTTTGTGACAGGGATCTCCTTGGGGCAAACCCTGGTGCACTCAAAATGATTCAGACACGCCCAGACCCCATCTTCCACGTCTAACTGGTCTAAACGCTCAACCTTTTGTGTATCGCGTGAATCGAATATTCTCCTGAATGCTTGAATCAGCGGGGCCGGACCAAGGAATTTATCATTCTCGTTGACTACGGGGCACGCCCCTGTGCAGCAGGCGCATAGAATGCAGCGAATAGACTCTCCCATTTTTTTTCGTTGTTCAGGCGACTGCAAACGCTCCTTTTCAGGGGCTTCTCCAGCAATTAAGAAAGGACGTATAAACTCGACCTTCTCGAAAAACGGGGAAAGGTCTACGATTAGGTCCTTCAAGACAGTAAAAGAAGGCAGCGGCTCTATGAGAATCAAATCAGCCTCGCATTCCCTAACCAGTTTCTGGCAGGCCAAGGCGCAACGACCATTGATTTTCATAGCATCCGATCCACAAACCCCATGAGCGCAAGACATGCGGTAAGCCAAAGTGCCATCTTGCTGCCATTTTATCTTGTTCAGACAGTCCAGGACTCTCTCGTATGGTTCCGCTTCCACGTGATAATTTCGGTAATACGGGGCTTCATCTACCGAAGGATCAAACCTATAAACTCTCAGCGTGACTTTCATCAGAATTTCCTCGCCTTCGGTTGAAATCTCGTGATCTTGACAGGTTTGAATGATACTTCCGGGTCGTGTGAACCGGCCATCACAAGAGTGTGCTTGAGCCAGTTATGGTCATCGCGGTCAGGATAATCTTCCCGGTAATGAGCGCCTCTACTTTCAGTCCGGCTCAGAGCTGAAACCAGGATCACCTCGGCTAACCCAAGTAGGGATTCCAATTCGATCGCGTCCAGCAGGTCCGTATTATAATTCTCCCCTTTGTTATCTATGGAAACTGATCGATACTGTTCTTTCAGACCCCGTATCTCCCTCAGCCCTCTTTCCATATCCGCCTGGTTCCTAAAGACGGAGCAGAAATCAGTCATGATCTGTTTCATCTTGGTTCGAAGATCGGCAGGTTTAGGCCCTTTTCCATCCTTGATTGCCTTTATTCTTGCTTCAACTCGACCTTGAGAGTCTTTCACAGGAGTAGGGGCGCCCAAGCTCTTGATGTCCTCTGTCATGGCCCGCCCTGCCCTTCTACCAAAAACCACAAGATCCAGAAGCGAGTTCGTGCCGAGTCGATTAGCTCCATGAACCGAAACACAAGCAGCTTCTCCCGCGGAATAAAGCCCTGAGATTGGAGACCCATTCACGTTAAGGACCCTGCCGTTAAGGTCTGTCGGTATTCCGCCCATCATGTAGTGACACGTCGGGGTTACAGGAATCGGCTCACTGGTCGCGTCAACACCCAGATAAATCCGCGCGAAAGACGAAATGTCGGAGAGTTTCTCCTCAATCTTGTCAGCCCCAAGATGGGTCAGGTCAAGATTAACATAATCTTTACCGTCTACTCCCCTGCCAGCCCTAATTTCCGTTGATATGGCGCGTGACACTACGTCTCTTGGGGCCAAGTCCACCAAAGTGGGAGCGTAATCCGGCATGAAACGCCGCCCTATGCCGTTTTTCAGCACACCGCCCTCACCTCTTGCCGCTTCGCTCACCAGAACCCCGAGTGGATAGATCCCGGTGGGATGAAATTGAACGAATTCCATATCCTCGAGCGGAACTCCGTTTCGGTAACACAAATAGACACCATCGCCAGTGTTTGTGAAGCAGTTCGAGTTTGTCTTGTAAACTCGCCCAAAACCACCGGTAGCTATCAGGACCGCTTTTGACCAGATTGTATGTAAATGGCCGGTGGCCAATTCGTACGAAATTATTCCAGCCACTTTGCCATGATCAATTATCACATCCAGCATGTAGAACTCGGTGAAGATATGGATCTTCCTCTCCACAGCTTTCCCGAACATAGTATCCAGGACAACCCTACCGGTTCGATCAGCGGCAAAGCATGACCGTTTGACCGGTCCCTCCCCGAAATTTCTTGTGTGGCCTCCGAAAGCCCTTTGAGCTATCTTTCCCTCCGGCGTCCTATTAAAAGGAACACCCATGTGTTCAAGTTCATAAACGGCTCGAGCGGCGTCCATTGCCAGGGTTTCTGCGGCATCCTGATCGGTCAGGTAGTCTCCACCCTTGACCGTGTCATACATATGCCATTCCCAGGAGTCGGGCTCCTCGTTTCCTAGTGCTGCCCCTATCCCTCCTTGGGCCGCTCCGGAATGGGACCTTGTCGGAAAAACCTTGCTTATCAGTCCTACCTTCAGATTTTCCGGGATCTCGAGCGCAGCGCGCAAGCCTGCCAGACCTGAGCCTACAACCAACGCGTCAAAAATGAATTCCATTTTGGGGGCGCCTTTTTGAGAAGTTTGACCTCACCTCTCCGGTAATGGTGAATATTCACATCCCATCAGACCACAGTAGTTACCGACATATTCAGCCTGTGGCCTGTAGAGCATAGGCTTTTCCTGAGCTTCTCCGAACTTCTCTTCGATGATGTGGCTACACCAGCCGGCGATCCTTGAAATCGCAAAAATAGGAGTAAAAAGATCCTTTGGTATGCCCATCATAAAATAAACCGGAGCGCTATAAAAATCCACATTAGGTTTGATTTCACTCTTCCCCCGTTTGTCAAACTCCTCTACGGCTACTGCTTCAACCAGCTTGGAAAGCTCATCCCATTTGCCCATATTCTTGCTTTTGGCTAAACGGGTGGCCATTGGTTTCAGGTACTTGGCGCGAGGGTCCATAGCCATCCTGTCACATCCTGTTCGTCCTGAATATCCAGGAGCATTTCCATTACCTTGGTGTTAGCCCCTCCGTGAAGACTCCCGGAAAGCGCCCCAACCCCCGCGGCGACGGCAGCGTACATGTGCGCCATGGTTGAACAGACTTCTCTACATGCAAATGTGGAAGCGTTAAAAGTGTGGTCCGCATGCAAAATAAGACAACAGTCGAGGTCTTTGGCTGTCTGAGAATTAGGTTTGGAACCCGTAAGTCTCCACAAGAAGTTGCCGGCGTGTGACAGCGATTTGTCATACGGCAGCGGGTCCAGACCATTCGTTACCCGATTCCATGCTGCTACAACAACCGGAAGCTTGGCTATAAGCCTCATTGCCATCCGAACATTCGCCTCCCGGCTTTCATCCTTAAGGTCAGGATCGTTCGTGGCCAGCAACGGGACGGACGCCTGAAGCACATCCATTGGGTTCGAATCGCGAGGAAGCTTTCCAAGACATTCGTAGATATAATCAGGGAGTTCCGACTCATCAGCGATGATTTTTTCAAAACTCTTCAGTTCATCTGGAGCCGGTAAATATCCATTCAGCAGTAGATATACCGTTTCCGGAAAAGTTGATCTTTCCGCAAGTTCTTCAATCCTGTATCCGCGGTAGATAAGAATCCCCTGATTCCCGTCTATGAAGCTGATTTTTGTATCAGCGACCGTGACACCCCTTAGACCGATGTTCTTTACTGAAACAGTT
>JAPLJJ010000025.1 GCA_026388665.1 Deltaproteobacteria bacterium | reverse complement strand
CTGTCCCTCCGGACATAATAATCTCTACGGCTCTCTGTATCTGAACATCTGTTTCGCCTGGCCATCGTTTCCGAAGAGTTATCAACAACTGTTGGTACCTCTAAACATACTTGAGACATGCGTCAAAAAACCAACAACTAATGTAGCTTTGGTCATAACATATTAACAATACTAGATTTGAGCGACTGTCAATTAATGACATAATCTGCTCTAATCCCACTATTCTCCAGATGCCACAAACTTTGTGAACAGGTTTTCTAAGAGTTATCCACAGGTTCTGGGGAATTCTCATCTGATCGCCTTGCAGCTTCGCTTTCGTTTAAAGACCCAGAGCATCCTTGATCTCTTGCTCCTTGAACCCTACTATGACTTTCTCGCCAATGATTACGGTTGGGAAAGCGCACCTTGAAGTCAGATTCTTAATTTCTTCCACGACTGTTTTCCGATCTTCTTCGGGTAACAGATCTACGTCTGTAAACTCATATTCTATCCCACAGTCCCCAAGGAATTTTTTACACGCCTTGCAGTGACTGCATGTGCTAAGAGAATAAATTTTACATTGGTACATTTGATAACTCCCTTCATTAAAGACGTCCTGAATAATATAATTCAAATTATGCCAAAACTATATTTTTAACATGATCCCTCATCTAATTGTTTTTTGAACTGATTCTTGACGTCAGGCCAACGGAATGCTAACATGTTGACTCTCCAAAATATTTTTAAACATTTTCAGGTCTGAACACATGTCTCAAAATGAAAATAATAGGGCCCTCATTACTGGAGTAACAGGTCAAGATGGGGCTTACCTGACGGAGTTTATCCTGCGTAAGGGTTACGTTGTATGTGGAGTAAAGAGGCGTAGTTCTCTCATCAATACTCAGAGAATAGATAACTTTTACCAGGACCCGCATTTCCAAAGCCGACGATTAATACTTGAATACGGAGACATGACTGATTCCACCAACTTAATAAGAATTATTCAGCAGTTTCAACCCACGGAAATTTACAATCTCGCGGCTCAGAGTCACGTGAAGGTTTCATTCGAAACGCCGGAATACACTGCTAACTCCGACGCTCTTGGAACCCTTCGTCTGTTAGAGGCCATTCGTATCCTGGGTCTTGGCGATTCAGTTCGCCTCTATCAGGCGTCGACAAGTGAACTCTATGGTCTCGTTCAGGAAACTCCTCAAAAAGAAACAACCCCGTTCTACCCAAGAAGCCCTTACGCTGTAGCTAAATTGTATGGATATTGGATCATACGAAACTATCGGGAAGCTTACGGGATGTTTGCTTCAAACGGTATACTTTTCAATCACGAGTCACCTCTAAGGGGTGAAACTTTTGTAACCCGAAAGATAACGCGGGCTGTGGCTCGAATTAAACTTGAAATGCAGGACAGATTGTATCTGGGTAACTTGAACGCCAAGCGCGACTGGGGATACGCCGGCGATTATGTGGAAGCCATGTGGCTGATTCTGCAACATAATGAACCTGATGATTTTGTCATTGCAAGTGGGGAAAACCATTCAGTAAGAGAATTTGTGGAGCGATCTTTCAAAGAGGTTGGAATTTCGATTCTCTGGCAGGGTTCCGGAGTGGAAGAGCAGGGTTTGGATTCTGAAACCGGTAAGGTTTTGGTTTCGGTTGATCGACGTTATTTTAGACCTACGGAAGTGGACCAATTGCTGGGTGATGGGACCAAAGCTCGAGAGGTATTGGGATGGACCCCTCGTTGTAAATTTTCCGAGTTGGTAAGACGCATGGTTGTTGCGGACCTTAGAGAAGCCGAAAAAGAACAACTCTGTAAAACCGCAGGATTTAATTAATGACATCAATCAAGCCAAAAGTGTTTGTAGCTGGTTCAACAGGGATGGTCGGATCCGCCCTCTGCAGACGCCTTCTAAAGGAAGATTACCCCGTTGTAATGCACCCGGGGCGGAAGGTTGACTTGCGTAATCAGGCCGCTGTGTTCGAGCTGCTTGAAAGTATTCGGCCTGAGTGGGTCTTTCTGGCCGCGGCCAGAGTTGGAGGAATATACGCCAATAGCACGTTTCCGGCTGAATTCATATATGATAACCTGATGATGCAAAGCAATGTCATACACGCCTGTTATGAACTCAAAGTGAAAAAATTGCTGTTCCTAGGGAGTTCTTGTATTTATCCGAGGCTCGCTCCACAGCCAATGAAGGAAGAATATCTATTGACCGGCCCGCTAGAACCGACAAATACTCCTTATGCCGTGGCGAAAATAGCTGGCATTATAATGGCGCAATCCTATCGTAGGCAGTACGGGATGAATTTCATTTCAGTAATGCCCTCTAACCTGTATGGCCCGTATGACAATTTTGACCTGAAAAACTCCCATGTGTTACCCGCTTTACTAAGGAAGACGCATGAAGCGAGAGTTTCGGGGGCCGACTTTCTGGAAGTGTGGGGAAGCGGGGCTGTGTTGCGTGAATTTCTGCATGTTGACGATCTTGCAGATGCCTGTGTATTTTTGATGAAAAATTATGACGCATTAGAAATAGTTAATATCGGATCAGGTTATGACCTTTCGATTCTGGATCTGGCTGAGTTGCTCAAGGACGTGGTTGGTTTTAAGGGAGAGTTGCTGTTCAAAACCGATATGCCTGACGGAGTGCCACAAAAACTCTTAGATATTTCGCGCATTACCGCCTTGGGATGGATACCGCGTATCAGCTTAAGAGAGGGCTTAGAATCAACCTACGAGTGGTATCTCAAGAACCTGGATCATTGCAGGAACTCTTAGAATTCTCGACTAGTTTGAAAGCCTCTATAACCAATTCGGGAATCGTTTCCGCCTGATTTTCCAAAAGTGTTCGGGGATCTATCAAGACACAATCTTCTTTAACCATTGTTATTACAGGGGGATGCCCCTGACGTAACGCGCCCTCCAGACGACCCGCAGAAAAACTCTCCGGCTTTATCCCGACTCGAGGCCCGACCAAATCGCTCATCGGTAAAGCGCCTCCCCCTACCCTGCCTACACCCTGTTCGACAAAAATTTGAGCCCTTTCCTGTAACCCCGATTCTAAAGAACTAGCTATTTTTTCGGCGTCTATCATCAGTTCATCTTGGGTTTTTCTGATCATTGTAAGAGTAGGAATTGAATTCGATGGATCCCATGCATGGGCATACTCCTGCAAGGTAGCTTCTAAACCGGCCAATGTAAGTTTGTCCATTCGGAGCGCCCGTGCGAGAGGATTAGTTGCCATTCGCTCAATAAGTTCTTTCTTCCCTGCGAGGATTCCCGCCTGCGGGCCACCAAGCAACTTGTCACCGCTGAAACTAACCACGTCAATGCCTTTAGAGAGGACTTCCTGAACCGTTACTTCGTCGGGAAGTCCGAATGGGGCAAGATCGACTAGACAACCACTTCCGAGATCCATCATCGTAGGCAAATTGTGTTCCTGCCCAATCTGAACCAGTTCTTCAAAGGTTATTTCACGCGTGAAACCTACAATTCGGTAATTGCTCGTATGAACTTTTAGGATTAGAGCGGTGTTGTCGTTTATTGCTTTGACATAATCCCTTGGATGAGTCCTGTTTGTTGCGCCAACTTCTTTCAAGATCGCGCCTGACTGCGCCATAACTTCCGGAATGCGGAAGGAACCACCTATTTCTATCAATTCACCTCTAGAAACTATAACTTCCTTGCCTTTTGCCAGGGTCCCTAGAGCAAGCAGAACAGCAGCCGCATTGTTGTTCACCGCGAGAACCGCTTCGGCCCCTGTCAGTTCCTTCATGAGCGATCTCAAGTGCGCATTGCGTTGGCCCCGTTTGCCCTTTTCCAGATCATACTCGAGGTTTGAATAGGATATCGCTGCCTCAAAGATTCGCTGCGCGACTTTACGGGACAATGGAGAACGTCCAAGATTCGTGTGAACCACTATGCCTGTGGCATTTATAAGAGTACAAAGCTTTGGGGCGAGACGATGTTCCACCATCAGTATGATCCTATCTACCACCACATCAAGGGCAAGATCCTCCGTAACGAGACGATGCTTTCTTATCAGATCACGCAAATCGTTGAGTGTCCCAGTAATGATATGTTTTACAAGGATAGGCGAATAAATATTCAAGAGTTCTTGTATCGAGGGATGGGATAGAATTTTATCAACTGAGGGAATTAGACTGAAAAGAGCTTCCGGTTTAATGCCTGCCACGACTTTGCTCGCTAGGAGGATTTTATCTTGATGGATTTGATGACTTCTTCAAATATTGGGGAATAGATCTTGAAATCCTTAGCCGGCGCTGAAAAATCAACGTTAATCTCGTGCTTATCGGTAAAGATTTTTAGACCCCATAACATCAGGCGGTTTGGATCCGAAGGAGTCTTTTCTTTAATTAGAATTCCTTTTGCATTCGATATTCGTAGTGCTCTGGTTTGATCCAAAGTTTTGTCACTAGCGGTCGCTTTCCTGAATGCGTTAATCATAGCGTTGCGTGAACCGATCAATCGTTCGCCTACCACTACATATATTTCCGCAGAATTCTTTGTCCATTTAAAAATGTGAGGTTCATCTACTCCTTCGGACTTAAAACCTTCCGGAAGTTTGATTTCAATAACTCCATCCACCAGACGTGTCTGAAGGGCCTCTGTTTTCGGGGGCTGACAATACACGATCTGATGCATAAGGATTAGTGGCAATGACAGTACAAATAACGATAATAACCTCAAGCCTCTATGTCCCGAAATGTTCGGAGCACACCCGGCCGCAGGGGCAAAAGTGTTTAAAGAAACTTTAATCAGTCGCACGATGAGAGAACTCATTGTAAGATAGCCAATCATCCCGTTTTTTCTCATGGGATAATCTTAATCTCAGGCTTTTTTGGAGCAATTGCTAGATTGATAGCATGGATGAGAAAACATGTCAAAAATCATAATAACTGACGGGGCCTTATCGGCTCACAAAGCGCATGTGTACGTTTTGGGATGTAAAGTTAATCAGGCCGAGGTTCATACCATTTCAACTTTGCTGGCATCCCAGGGCTTTGAAGTAGATCGGGATTCCGCATCCCCGGAGCTAATTTTGGTAAACACATGCTGCGTAACGGATTCGGCGGCCGGCAAATCCCGCCGTCTGATAGGGAGGCTATCCGAAAGATATCCGGAATCGAAACTATTAGTAACAGGTTGCCTGGCTGAGATTGATACGGACATGATCCTGAAGGTCGCGCCTAATGCCTTGGTTGTGGGGACTCATGCAAAAGACAATTTAAGGGAGATCATTTCTGGAGAAATTAATGATATCTCTTTGGTCAATTTGATTCCAGCTTCCTCTTGTTCTGAATTTTCGAATCTGTGGGAGGCAACAGGGTCATCCAGGAGTAGGGCTTTCTTAAAGGTTCAGGATGGATGTTCTCACCGCTGTTCCTACTGCATCGTTCCTATTGCCAGAGGACCATCCCGCAGCATGAGTACTAAAAAGGCTGTTGAAAATGCCAGGGCACTTGCTGAATTAGGGTATTCCGAGATAGCTATAACCGGTATTCACCTTGGCGCCTATGGAAAGGACTTATCCCCGAGAGTTAATCTTGAGAATCTTGTCATCGAACTCCTGGCAAATACATCCCAATGTAGGTTCAGGTTAAGTTCAATTGAACCGCAGGAACTCTCGGATGGCTTACTTGATCTAATCTCGAGATCTTCAAGAATTTGCAACCATCTTCACATACCAACCCAAAGCGGAGACGATGAGATCTTGAAACGGATGTTCAGGCCCTACAATACCAATCTGATACGAGAATTAACCCAAAAAATCTACGAACTTATGCCGGACGCGTGTGTAGGCATGGACATGATGGTTGGTTTCCCAGGAGAGACGGAAGAATCCTTCAATAAAACACTTCAGTTTATTACTGATTTACATTGCAACTATTTGCATATTTTCCCATTTTCTCCAAGAAAAGGCACTGTGGCGTATAGTTTACCCAATCGGATTTCAGCTCGTGTGGCCCGATCGAGAGTACAAACCCTTCGCAATTTGTCCACGGCACTGCGGTTGGGTTTCTACAACAAATTCGTTGGGCGCACTTTGGCTGCTGTAATTGAGTCTACCGAGAAAACAAACCAAGGATGGGCCAAGGGGCTCACGGATAATTATATTTCAGTGAATATCCAGGGTTTGGACAAGACCTTTGAAAGAAAGATCGTCCCTATTAAGATAGACAAAATTGGGAAACTGGGCGCGTACGGATCGCTGGACATCAGTTGAATCATGAGTAATACCAACTCCCGTTTCAGCGAGTAACTTCTGGCTGATCCTTTAGCGATGGCAATTTGTTCCGGAAGTTAACTGGATCCGTTGCGCTTTCTGGTCTGTTGGATCAATTCCCTAGCTTTTACAAGATGCTCTTTTACCTTTTGCAGTTCATCCGGCTTGGCATCCTGAAAATAGCTAGATATCGCCTCACACGCCATATACGTATGGGAAATAGATTGTCTGATCAGTTCATGAAATTGTGAGTACTTTGAGGGCGGGATTATCGAAAAAACCTTAGAATCCAGGATTCTGAGATCTCTCTTCAAAGACTCAAGCTTTAAACCTAAGTCTTGAGGAATGACCGGTGTATTCAGTTCGGAAGGATCGTAATCCACCAGGTTCAGGCTCGGAGCCCTTGCCATAAGAAGAGAGAGTTCTTCTAGTGCCGGCGCCGTCTCGCTTAAATACGCTCTAAGGTCCTTCTCGTTTGGGGCCTGTTCATCTAGTGGAGACAGTATCTGTTCTTTTGCCGGCATTTGGATCTCAACCTGACTTTCGGATCCCCTGCCGATGTCCTGGAATTCTTTTATAGGGCGATGTTCCTTTTCCGAAGCAGTAACCCCTGTTTCTTCCTTGGGTTGTCCTATGTTCTGAACTCCAGTAGTCGATGGTTCTTGTGGATGACTCTCTTTCGACAAGGATGTTTCCGGTTGAGATTCCTCCAACGGCAATTGATCGGCATCTTTTCTGGACTGCAAAACCACCCAATCTTCGGCCGCCAAAGATCCCCTATCTTCAAACACCTCAACAGGAGAGACCCTTTGTTCACTTTTCAAGGTCTCAAGTTCCTTGACTTTCGGTATGGTAAGGGAATGTCGCTTCCCAAGAATTTCTTTCGTGGGTTCCGGGAGAGCTTCCGTAATATTGATTGGAGCGAGTGGCGGTCCTAATAAGGGGTTTTCTCGTTCGATTCGATTTCTAACATCCTGTGCTAGATCTTCTTTGTCAACTGGAATTGCGGGTTTCTTGTAACGATGGTCGAAGGGTAACCGAGTCGCAGATTCATCAGGGTCTTCTACCTTAGGTTGTTCTGAAGGTTCAGAAGGTTGCCTTGGAGTTTCTTTTTCGACAGATTCATCTGAGGTTGATTCGGGGGTGGCGGATTCTGGAGGGACTGCAACCGGGGGTTTGGGCTTTGTGTCCCCAATAATCTGATTCATCTTTATTTCAGGAATCAGAATTTTGTATCCGGATGGTCCTACCGGCGCGTATGTGTCAGAACTTCTTTCTGATTGGGCTTTGGAGGAAGCGCTGCCTACAGGGTTTGCAGAAGATTGGCCATAACTCTCGGAATTTAGGGTCAAAACCAAGAATGCCGCCAAGACCGAAATTATTGGTTCAATGGCCTGCAAACGTCTCATGCTTAAACGCTCAGGCGCAATGCGTCGCGCCAATTAAATCCCATGAAGTTTTCAAATAATATTATGGAACCGCCTATACTAAAATATATTTTATTCTAACTAGTTAATTAATATTAGTCAAGTTTATCATTAATCTCAGCGGTATCCGGACTCAACAAAATATCTATGCCCACGGAACGAATCCGATCCAGCACACCATTTATGAAAGCTCCAGAATTTTCAGCGCCATATTTCTTGCCTATTTCTATAGCCTCATTCAGGATTACGGCGGTCGGCGTTTCAGGAAATGTCGTCATTTCAGCAATGGCCATGCGTAGAATGTTGCGGTCCACTTGATTTATTCGATGAAGCTTCCAATTTTCCGAAAACTCTGAGATTGAGCGGTCTATAGAATTTTTGTAATTGGATACCCCGCTGATCAAGGCGCGCGCGAAATCAATGGAAACCCTTTCTATCTGAACAACTTTTTCTGGATCTGTTCCAAAATGGGTTTCCAGAAATTCGAGGGTTCTCAGTGGGGACTGATTCAGCGTCTCAGCCGCGAATAAGACTTGCAAAGCAAATTCGCGAGTTTTTCGTCTGGAGGGCACTGCTAGGTAAACGTTCTCAAGGAGTAAGATTGGAAAAGCCGGGTCCCATAGGACCCAGACTAAATTGATCTTAACAGGCTGGCCATCTCAATGGCTGACATTGCGGCCTCAGTGCCTTTATTCCCAGCTTTAGAGCCGGCTCTTTCAATCGCCTGTTCCAGTGTGTCGGTGGTCAGGACCCCAAAGCTGATGGCAATGGTGGACCCTAGGGCAGTTTGCGCTACCCCTTTGGCAACCTCTGACGCAATATAATCAAAGTGAGGGGTAGAGCCCCTTATGACGGCACCAAGCGCAATCGCCATATCATATTTCTTAGATAGTGCGACAGCGTTAATAGCCTGAGGTATTTCGAAAGCTCCAGGCACTCGCACAATCGTTATATCTTCCGATGCCATGCCATGTCTTACCAAGGCGTCGATAGCCCCATCGATGAGCCTTGATACTACGAAATCGTTGAATCTGCTCGCCACCAGCACAGCTTTAAGACCTGATGCGTCAAACACGCCTTCAATCGTTCGAGCCATTAAGCCTCCCTGATATCTAATGTAGAAGGCCACGCCTGTTGATTAAACAGGCGCGGAGGGTTTCATCAACAGGATGACAACTCGTAGAGATGTCCCATTTTCTCTTTCTTGGTTTTCAGATATCTCAAATTTGTTGAACAAGGCTCAACAACTATAGGGACTTGTTCGATTACTTGAAGACCGTAGCCTTCTAGACCCACTATCTTTGTAGGATTATTGGTCATCAGTCGCATCTTTTTCACACCGAGGTCAGCGAGCATTTGAGCGCCTAGTCCGTAGTCCCTAAGATCAGGTTTGAATCCGAGTCTCAAGTTGGCTTCCACAGTGTCACAACCCTGATCCTGAAGCGCGTAGGCCTTAATCTTGTTCAACAGACCTATGCCTCGGCCCTCTTGCTGCATATACAAGATGACGCCCTTCCCGGCCTCTTCTACCATATGCATGGCCTTTTCCAATTGAATTCCGCAGTCACATCTACGAGAACCAAAAACATCGCCGGTCAAGCATTCAGAGTGTACTCTGACGAGGATAGGCTCCTCAGGGTCAACCTCCCCTTTAATTAAGGCTACGTGATTGTGGTTGTCCACATCATTCTCATAAACAATTAATCTGAAATCGCCACCAAACTCAGTCGGCAATACAGTCTCAGCGCCACGTCGCACTAGTTTTTCATTATGCATCCGGTACTTGATAAGGTCTCTGATCGTACAGATCTTCAAGTTATGATGCTCCGCCATAACCATCAAGTCAGGCAGGCGCGCCATTGTCCCGTCTTCGTTCAGGACCTCACATATAACTCCTGCCGGGATGAAGCCGGCCAATCTGGCCAAATCGACACTACCTTCAGTCTGACCAGCCCTTACAAGCACACCGCCTTTTCGCGCTCTGAGCGGAAAAACATGGCCCGGAGATATTATGTCACTTGGTGTAGCGCTCTCGTCTACCGCAGTTAGAATAGTTACTGATCGGTCATAAGCCGAAATCCCTGTAGTAACACCTCGTACGGCTTCAATCGAAATCGTAAAGTTAGTTCCAAAAGGAGATTTGTTGTCAGAAACCATCATTGGAAGGTCTAAAGATTCGATCTTCTCTCTTGTCATCGAGAGACACAGTAGCCCTCGTCCATACTTGGTCATAAAATTAACGGCTTCAGGAGTTACTTTCTCCGCAGCCATGGTGAGGTCTCCCTCGTTTTCACGATCCTCGTCATCAACAAGAATTACCATTCTTCCTTGTTTTATTTCTTCAACAGCCTCTTCAACACCTACAAGCACGCCCATTCAGGCATCCTCCCTAGATAAATCCGTATTTTTGCAAAGTCTGTTCGTCGAGCCCAGGCTTACTTGACCATACGTTTACAAATTTTTCCACGTATTTGCCTATCATGTCAAACTCAATATTGACAGTATCATTGATCTTTTTCTCGGTCAATCCCGTCAAATTTGAGGTATGGGGAATGATCATAACCCAAAATCGGTTTCGTTCAACCCTGTTAACCGTCAAACTGACTCCGTCCACGGCTACACTGCCCTTTTCCACGACGTAGCGGGACGAATCAACCTCAAATCCCATAAGATATCCCGCGCCGACTTCACGTTTCTCAATTATCCTCCCAATGCAATCCACGTGTCCGGACACCATGTGGCCTCCAAATCGAGAATCTGCCCTCATGGCCTTCTCAAGATTCACTCCACTCCCGGATTTGGCTTTTCCCAGTGTTGTCACCTTCAGAGTTTCCGGAGAAACTTCCATATTTAACTGCTTACGGTTCAAATTTACACTGGTGGCTGTGAGACATGCCCCATCCACACAGATCGAATCCCCCTCTCTTACGTCAGTCAAATCCATATCACAGTTTATGATCAATCGAACAAAACCTTGGTAAGATTCGATCGACTTGATAATCCCTCTACTTTCAACTATTCCTGTGAACATCGTAAATCCCTGTTCAATCCGGTTATTCCAGCCGAGAGAGGAGTTTTTTATCTATGGGGCTCAAGAGGTGTCTCTCACATACACGTCCCATAGATGACAATATACTGGATTTTACGTTTGGCGCTTCCTTTTCGAGGTCGCTTAACAATTTTTTTACCCATCGCCTCCGGGAATTAACCATCCCCTCAAATATGCACCCGCAACTAACAACGGGCAATCCCATTTCGCAGGCCATTTTGGAGGTAATCTCTTCGCGAACGTAAACCAGAGGCCTTATGATAATGTTTTCCCCGTCGTCGGCCATCAGTTTAGGGCTCATACCTTTTATGGATCCATTGAAAAACAAATTTAACAGTAGAGTCTCAACAAAATCATCTAAATGGTGACCCAAAGCAATTTTATTCCATCCCTCACTGGAAGCGAAGGAATACAAAATCCCGCGTCTCAGTCTCGAACAAAATGAACACGGATTGGTACCTTCTGTAAGATGCTTTGACACTATAGAGGGAATATCCGAAAAAATGAACCGATAAGCAATTTTGTCAGTCCGCAAACGCTCGGCCATTTGTTCTAGATACTCCTTCTGAGAATCATGAGCGATTGTGACTGTGGATAAATCGAAATGGATAGGCGCACGTTTCTTTAATGCGAGCAAAGAGTACAGGAGAGACCAAGAGTCCTTACCACCGGAAAGAGCCACCAGAATTCGATCATTGTTTTCAACTAAAGAATAATCCCCTATAGCCTTGCCGACTAACTTGATTATCTGTTTGCTTGTAGAGATCTTAGATGTCAATTTCACTGCTTTACTTGGGCCTATTACCAACATAATCGCTAAATTTATTCAATGCCTCTCAAAGCCCAGAACATTCTGATCTGAAGACCCTAGATTTGCATGTTTGTTTCAAAATAATCACAAAAATCTGCGGCTCGCTCTTGATTAAATTGGCGCTTAGAATAAATTGTATTGTTGCGAATTTCAATTCAGAGGACAAATGAAGAGAACTTTCCAGGTTACTTCAGTCATCGTTTTGTAATAATTCGTCGATAACAATTCGATAGGATATCGATTTGATACCATATTTAGGGAGACGGTGATTGATTTTTTTAAACAATGTAGCCAAGTACTACCAAGGTAAAGCGCTTTTCGAGCAGCTTAATCTAAATGTGCATCGGGGAGACAGGGTCGGAATTGTCGGGCCAAATGGAGCTGGAAAATCTACTCTTTTGGGTATGATGGAAGGCATTATCGAACCGGACAAAGGTGAGGTCACCGTCGAGAAAAAAATGTCTATCGGCGTGCTTCATCAGCAGATTATAGAAGCAAGCGATGGCCCTATCCTTGAAGAAGTTATGAATGTCTCTGATCGATTGAGGCAGATCAAAAA
This sequence comes from Deltaproteobacteria bacterium, assembly GCA_026388665.1. Lineage (GTDB taxonomy): Bacteria > Desulfobacterota > Desulfomonilia > Desulfomonilales > Desulfomonilaceae > CAJBEZ01. Next base: position 8,692 of record JAPLJJ010000025.1, on the reverse strand, counting down.
GAGATTACGCGAACTCGAGATTGACCTCGGAAAAGCAACTCAGGATTCCGAGAACGCAACAGATTTTCTTGAAGAGCACGGCCGACTTCTGAATGAATTCGAACAACGGGGCGGATACTCACTGGAAGCCAGAGCCACCAAGACGCTCCAGGGGTTGGGGTTCACCGCTGACGATTGGAAGCGGCGATGGAGCGAATTTTCCGGTGGCTGGAGGATGCGTGTGGCTTTGGCCAAGATCCTGTTATCGGAACCTGATGCCCTTTTGCTCGATGAACCGACAAATCACTTGGATCTCGAGAGTCTGTTGTGGGTAGAGCAGTACCTAGCAGATTTTAGGGGCGCTCTTGTCATAGTTTCTCACGATCGGGCTTTTCTGAACAAACTCGTGAACCGGGTCGTAGAGGTTGATGCCGGCAAAGTAATTACGTGTTCCGGAAATTATGATGACCACGAAAGGACCAAGGAATCTCAGCAGGAAATTTTGGTCGCATCCTATAAGAATCAGCAAGAAAAAATTAAGAGAATCCAAAAATTTATCGACCAAAACCGTGTAAAAGCCAGAACAGCCAGCCGTGCTCAAAGCAGATTGAAAATGCTCGACAAGATCGAGAAGATCGATCTCCCCACAAAACCTAAGCGTGTCAAGTTTACTTTTCCACAACCGCAACCTTCCGGAAGACGTGTGCTGGAAATTGCCGGCCTAGTGAAGAGATTCGGGCCTAATACCGTGTATGACGGCTTCGATTTCAAGATTGATAGGGGAGAAAAGATAGGACTGGTTGGACCTAATGGAGCTGGAAAATCTACCTTACTGAAAATAATGGCCAGTGTCTTGCCATTTGACGACGGATTAGTCCAATACGGGCACAACGTTAAGGCCGGGTATTTCGCTCAGCACCAATCAGAAAGCCTCAATTCCGAACTCACAGTACTGCTGGAAGCCTATTCCGTTGCCCCTAGTGTAACTGAACAAGAAGTAAGGAACATCCTCGGCGCGTTTCTATTCTCAGGGGACGATGTTTTTAAAAAGGTTAAAGTTCTGTCAGGTGGGGAAAAAAGTCGTCTGGCTCTTACGAAGATTTTGCTCTCACCTCCGAACTTTCTGCTCATGGACGAACCGACCAACCATCTTGATATTCCCTCATGCGAAATTCTTGAGGAGGGCTTGAGAAAATTTACAGGCTCCGTAGTCTTGATCACTCACGATCGGAGACTCATGAATAGAGTCTGTACCGGGATCCTGGAAATTCATGACGCCACCGGAGATTTTTACCCTGGAAACTATGATGACTACCAGTTCAAGAAGAACCTGATGAGCAAAGAGAGTCAGGGTACTTACGATGAAGTTCAATTTGTCCGCACCGTTGTGCAGGGAAATCAAACCGGCCAAGCTACGAAAGACCAACGAAAAGACAAAAAAAGAAGAGACGCTCAAACGCGGCAGGCGCTATCCAAAAAGATGACTCCGGTAAAAGAACAGATTAAGCGTATAGAAATTGATATGGAAAAAAAGGAGGCCCGCCGTAAAGAGATTCAGGATTTTATCGCTGATCCAAAAATTTACGAGGACAAAGAAGCATTGATGTCGCTACTGACCGAGGAGCCGGCCATCTCTAAGGAAATCTCCGTTCTAGAGGAGAAATGGGAGACGCTTCACACTGAACTCGAAGCGCTCGAAGCGGAATCCGGTTGAGGTTCTAGAGGTCAGCGTAAATTCTTACAACCCGGAGCCTATTACGCTGAGCGTTCGATGTATGGAATAGACGGATATCTTTATAGATTACCGATTCGTTAACGGATCCGGCCTTTTTTTAATTCATCCACAACCCGGTGGACATCGGCAAGGCATCATTTCCCCGACGGGTTCTTGGTAGCACATTGACATCCTCCAAGCTTCTTTTCGGCCATGATTCTTTCCATGATCAATGATTTGCCATTGCAGGCAAAGTCTTCTACCAGATCATTTTTGGTGTAGCCAAAACAGTGGCATATCAATAGAGCCTCTCTATGATCATTGGGTACGCTTGGGTTGATTTTCATTTGAGCCTCAATTCCGGTCAGCTTAGATGCTTTTTGAATTAACTCATCATCTATGTTTAATGTTGTTCTCATTACCGAACTCTTTTGCTGATATGCGTTTTTGTACGATACAGTATGTATATTTTATGTGTATTTGCAAAGAGAACCATCTTTGCTGAAGTTGACGTGCCCGGTAAAAACGAGTTTTCACTTGACTGAAAAATTGAGATGATACAATATTTGATTAATTAGGCATTCAACTTAACTAGGATTAATTATTTAGAGCTATTCGCCACTATTAGAACCATTAATCTGTTACGTTCAAGAATTCAGTATAGGCTACAAATTTCTATTGCGTATGAATTTGTAACGGGTTAAACTTAAGTTTGGACACATGATGACCTTGTCCTAAAGTTCTTTGGACCCAAGCTGGAAAGAGCCCGAACAGCAAATGAGATTTTCAAATCCTTTCAGATTAACGAGAGAGATTTCTGAGAACTCGTTAGGCTGTTCGCTCAAGGTTATTCCTATCACAACTTTTTCGGACCCGATTCATAATCCGGAGGTATCTATTCATGGATCGTAACGTTTGCGTTATCGCCGGAGGTATGTCCAAGTGGGGGGTAAGAGATGGCAGTCAGCGGGATTTCTTTCAGGAAGCCGCGAAAGCCTGCTATGACGACAACCCTCAACTAAACCCCAAAGAAATTGATGGGTTGCTGGTCGCCTCGGCTTACACTGAAAGGACATCTTATCAGACCCATCTTGCCCCACTTGTGGCCGAGTATGCGGGAATTAAACCCAAGAATATCTGCGCCAGAGTCGAACTACTTTGCGCGAGCGGGAGTTCAGCTATAATCCTGGCGTTTGCCATGATCAAGTCAGGGCAAGCTGATGTAGTCATGGTGGCCGGTGGAGAAAAACTTTACACACCACAAAAATGGGAAGTTTTTTACAGTGAACTGGCATCTGTCGACCATGATTGGGATGGCGGCCAGGGGTTGGGTTTGCCGCCCCCCGTATTCGCAATGGTGGCCAAACAACATATGGCTCAATATGGAACCAAGAAGGAACATCTTGGTGTAGTTTCTGTAAAAAACCGCAGGAACTCAGCCAAGAATCCCAAAGCTCAGTTCCAAACAGAAGTAACGATGGAAGAAGTCATGAGCGGCCGTATGATCGTTCCGCCTCTTACTCTCTACGATTGCTGCCCGATTACTGATGGCGCCGCCTGTATCGTTTTGGCGGTCGAAGAAAAAGCCAAACAGATGACGGACAAACCGTTGGTATACATTCGTGGGACAGCACAAGCCTCAGTAAACAACATGTCGGCCAACATGCCGAACTGGACCACGTGGGAAGCCCTAAAGATAGCAGCTCAACAGGCTTATTCAAAATCAAAGGTGGACCCTAAAGAGGTCAATGTCGCGATGACACACGATTGTTTCACGATATCCGAAATAATCGAAATGGAAGATCTCGGTTTTTGCAAGAAGGGTGAGGGCGGATTCTTCGTAGCTGATGGTCAAAACGATTTCGGTGGCCAAGTACCTACCAATACCGATGGAGGATTGCTCGGCTGCGGACATCCATTCGGCGGCACTGGAATAAGACAGGGCATGGAGGTCACGAGACAATTGAGAGGTGACGCCATTCAACAGGTTCCTAACGCGACGATAGGGCTGACCCATAACCTAAGTGGTTTTATCGCTGCTCATACAGTACTCATTTATGGAAGGGAGGTCGCATGAGCACACCAGGAATTTCCATTCTGGATGGGAAATATATGGTTACCATGGACCTGTGGCCCCAACAGTCCAAGGAATTTAACCAGATCCATTTGTTTTACGAATATCTTAAGGAAGGTCGCTTTACCACTACGAAATGTAAAGATTGCGGCTCTGAGCCATTTCCTCCCAGGGTAATGTGCCCCGACTGCTATAGCGTTAATCTTGAATGGGTCGATTGGCCGACTATCGGCACAGTGATTGATGTTACCGAAGAAGCGGTCGGCGTTCCCCTTGGTTTCGGCAAACCTCCTCTGGTTCACGCATTGGTCGACCTTGACGGCAAAAAGACCTTTTTTGTCCGAATAATTAATTGTAAGACAGGCGAACTTAAATCCGGCGACAAGGTTAAGTTGGCTGTCTTCGATGTAGATCCGGTCCCGCAGGAATTTGGCCGTGAAGTCGTCGAAATGCCTCGGGTATTCTACGCCTTTGAACCGGTCAAATAGACGGATCGATCGGTCATAGCTTTACGAGGAGAGACGAATTTAACCGCTTAAACAGTTAATTTATTTGGACCGAGTATCTTTCGTGTCAAAAAAGTAATCAGGAGGATGAAATGACTTTGGAATGGTTGCCTCGAGACAATGGTTCAAAAAACCACATACTTATCGGCTCTGAGCACTGGGGTACGGAAGCTCCTTGCACAGTTTATGAAAAAAAACCTTTAACAAGTCCCAAGGGAGAAGAAATCCCGGGTCTTTATGTGGCATGGATCAGACTTAACAACCCGAACCAGTATAATTCCTACTCTACCGAGATGGTGAAAGGCGTTATCGCCGGATTTACGGCGGCTAGTCAAGACCGTTCCGTTGTTGCGGTCGTTTTCACGGGCACAGGCGATAAAGCGTTCTGTACTGGCGGCAATACAAAAGAATACGCCGAATATTACAGCAAAAGGCCCCACGAATACGGGGAATACATGGATTTGTTCAATGGAATGGTGGATTCCATTCTTGATTGTAAAAAACCGGTCATTTGCCGTGTAAACGGGATGAGGGTCGCAGGTGGTCAGGAAATCGGTATGGCGTGCGACCTGGCTATTTCCAGCGACGTAGCCATATTCGGACAGGCCGGGGCAAGACACGGTTCAAGCCCCGACGGTGGATCTACGGACTTCTTGCCGTGGTTCCTTTCCATGGAAGACGCAATGTGGAATTGTGTAAGCTGCGAGATGTGGAGCGCTTACAAGATGAAGGCCAAGAACCTCATATCCAAGGTCATTCCAGTACTGAAACAGGGCGATAAATTCATCAGGAATCCTCTGATTATAACAGAAACTTATATAAAAGACGGCGAAATCGTTTACGGTGAATTCAAGACCGGCGATGAAGCAAAGGCCGCAAAAGCATTAATGAAGGAGCTTCCAACTGACTTCACCCTGCTCGACAAAGAAGTCAACAAGGTCATTTGGACATTCGCCAACCTGTTTCCAGGATGTTTAATCAAGGCCGTCGACGGAATTAGAGCCAAAAAGAAATTCTTCTGGGACCAGTCGAAGCTCCCGAACAGACATTGGCTCATGGCTAATATGAGTTACGAAGCATATTTAGGCTTCAATGCTTTCAACTCCAAGAAAATCACGGGGACCGACGTAATAGACTTTATTAAATGGAGACAATTGATTGCGGAAGGGGCCCCCGCCACTGACGAAACTTTTGCCCAAGTCCTAGGAAAACCCAAAGAATAATCATTTGATTCCTTGATTATAAATGACGCCGGTCCACTCGATTTTAAGTCAGTGGACCGACTACCAAATAATTTAATCTGAGGATGCGGTAAGATGGAATTCCGATTAATTAAGGTTGAGAAATATTTTGATGAATCTGTGATCAAGGTCGTGCTGAATTCGCCCAAAGCCAATGTTCTCGAGGCCGCTATGTTGGCCGAGATTCTGACGGCTATTCGGGAGATTAGCTTTAACAAGGACCTGAAGTTGCTGATCTTCGAAGGGGCCGGAAAACACTTTTCCTTTGGGGCCAGCGTACCGGAACATACCAAGGATAAGGCGGCCATGATGTTGAGATCTTTTCATGAGTTGTTTTATCAACTGTCGAACTTGGGCGTGCCGACTATGGCGATAGTGAGAGGCCAATGCCTTGGTGGTGGGATGGAGTTGGCCATATTCTGTAATTTTATCATGGCTGATTCCACCGCTGTCTTTGGACAACCTGAGATCGTATTGGGGGTGTTTCCTCCTCCTGCGTCCGTAATGCTGCCATTAAAAGTGGGACAAACTTTTGCTGATGAAATAGCCATGACTGGACGATCTTTCGACGCTAATGAAGCCTCTAAGATAGGGCTTGTCAATTTGCTATGCGAAGAAGGCAAAGACGTATGGGAAGCAGCCTCCAAATGGATCGAAAAACACATCGTTCCCAAAAGCGCATCCAGTTTAAGGATAGCCAACCTCGCAGTCCGGAATCTGTTTTTCCGTACGATTCGTGAAGATCTGCCGCGTATGGAAGGCCTCTACTTGAAGCTCTTGATGGAAACCTTCGACGCAAACGAGGGAATACATGCTTTTCTTGAAAAGCGAAAGGCGAGTTGGAAAAACGAGTAAGATTTTCTGTACGCATCAAATTTAGGTTTCATTTAATAGCGGTTATCAACTGATCCATACTGCTGCCCTCACGAACAAGTCGAATGTCGTGAAATCCTGCTGCCATGAGGTCCTCGGAAACCTCTGTAAATGTATAGGTGTTCCCTTCACGCGTGGCCACGAGCATATTAACGGCAAATATAGCTCCATCCTCCGGGGAAATTCTCGAGTCTTCCATTACATGATCCCTAATTATAAGAAGGCTGTTCGGTTGCAAGGCTTCAAAGGCCTTTGCGAACAGAGAACGATTCTTGTCCCTCCCATTGATATGAATAATCGCGGATAGAAGCGCCACGTCATGCCCGGACGGTAAAGTATCGGTGTTGTAGTCACCTTCCGCATAACGGATTCGATGTGCCATATTAGATTTGGACATTTTGTCACGTGTCATTTCAATTACTACTGGAAGATCGAACAAAGTGGCGGTCAATGCCGGATTGAGTTCCAATAACGCTCGAGAATAGACACCGGACCCGGCCCCAATATCCAAGAGTTTTCTGCGGTCTTGGAGGTTTATATCTTTGGCTATCTCACGAGCTTTCTGTTGACCAATTACCTCCATCGCTCCTATAAAAGCTTCCATGTCGTCTCTAGATCTAGGCGCCTTGAAAAAGGACTCGAAATCATAGTTCCCTGTCACTATTGGGGTTAAGTTCGACCAACTGTTCCACATGTGGACTCTATGCAAGAGCATCGGCAATATCGATTCCTCTGAATCTGAATCCAATAGCTTGGACATGTGATCTTCAATTGAATAAGACTCACCCTGTTTGCTCAGGAATCCCATGGCGGCCAGCGCGTCAAGAAGTATTTGAAGCGCCCTAGTGTTCCATCCGTAAAGTTCACATAGCTCTTTAACTGATCTGGGACCTGAACGGAACTTTGAAAAGACATCGAGTTCGGCTGCCGACAAAATTATACGCGCCTCCTGAAAACTCGCGCATAAGGCATCGATGTTTCTTGCATTCAATGTTTGCTCCATTTGTTGAACCTCCAGACTTGAACTCAGTGGGATAGTCTCTTGAAAACCTCAATCCCGGCGGAACTCATTACAACTAATATGGAACCGAGCATAATGTATACCCCGAGCAACGGTAAGGAGGACATATACACTTTATAGCGTCGCACAACCAAGAACTTGCCTATCAGAAGTATGAACACAATCATCGCCAGGAAACCGTGAACCAGAAAATTAATAGGAACATTTGCCAAGAAGGCTATACGCGGCAGCATATATATGAACAAGGCGGTGAATAAGACTAGAAAAACTCGCCCCAGCCAACGGTGCATCCACTTGAAAATATCGGGTCCTCCCCTACGACCTAATACTTCAAACATGAGGACTGTATTAACTGTCCCAATGACCGCCAGAGTAATTGCGCCGGCAACAATGACCGATTCCCACATGTCTTGATTACCCCCTGAATTTATTTCGTCCAACAACCAAGATTCATATTGATAACATAGTGTTTTTCTCAACTCCAGCAAGTGGAGTTCGAACACAGGATTTCATTGAAAATTAACAGTAAGCTTTTACTATTACATCTTATATACTGTTATTAATTGACAATATGTTGATACAATAATATCTTCTCCCCGCGTCTTTTCATTTAGCCTGAGACGCGCAAGCCGCACGAAACTTCGTACAGGCATTGATGAAACCGTCAAGAAGAGTTCAGAGAGGGTTCCGAGTTCATCCGGACTGGACATCCGCCCTGGAAAATATTCAGATCGTTTTGGTGGGGACCACCCACCCTGGGAACATAGGTGGAGTCGCGCGTGTCATGAAAAATATGGGATTGAGAAAACTTAAACTGGTTTCCTCAACCGAATGTGGTCCTGACACAGACGCTTTTGCTATGGCCTCTGGGGCATACGATATTGTTTCAAACGCACAAACCTTTAGTGGGCTTTCTCAAGCGCTTGCTGATTCTGTCATGGCGGTAGCGACTTCCGCTAGACTTGGAGGGAAACGAACAACAGGCAAAACACCGCCGGAGATAATTCCGGAGATCATGAATAAGGCCATAACTGGTGAGGTTTCTATAGTCTTTGGGCGTGAGTCGAGAGGATTGACGAATGAAGAAATGAAATTGTGCGATTACCACGCCATCATACCGACAGACGCCGATTTCGCTTCTATGAATCTAGCCCAGGCAGTTGCCGTCATCTGTTATGAAATCTTTGAGATCGCGTGCCAACCTGTGGGATTCCAGGCCCTTTCGTTCCATCCGGCCCCAATTGAGTCTCGTGAGCAAATGTATAATCACATTGAAAAGGTACT
>JAPLJJ010000054.1 GCA_026388665.1 Deltaproteobacteria bacterium | reverse complement strand
CCAATTTAGGAAACAGACTTCGTTGCAGTGTTCCCATCAACCATGATATTCTCTTTCTAAGCTTCACTGGCGCCTCCTGTGACAAAGCGTCTTTTTGTTAAAAACACTATACCACGGGACTGCCGGTGAAGCTCATTTATTACGCATGCTTAAACCCTCAAAAAACACTTTTGCAAGAGGCTCTATATATAACAAAATGTTCTTTCCTCGAAGTGTTCAAACTTACTTTGTATACAAGGCTGGGGCCATCTATTCAATTCTCTCGGGCCGAAAATGACATCATCCTGGTGACCATCAATTAGAGGCATGAAGCCTTCGTAATTACAGGTTCGGATTGTCGGGGGAAATCTGACAAAAAATTGCGGTCTTGACCATTTTACCTTGCCTAACGTATTATAAAGTGGCGGCCTGTAAAGGGAGGCAAGATGAAACGGTTCAAAATCGCGCAGCCTGTATCAGTCGCGATCATCGTGGCCATCATTGTAGCGCTGATCTCTTCGGTGGTTATTGCCTCCGAGACTAAGCAAGCCAACTCTGAATTACGTTTTCTCAAGCCAATCAAATCTCCTAAAGCTTGGTACGCTGATCAAGTGGCGCACGGAAGCGACATTTATTTTTCCGCTAACTACATTTTTCAGGCGACCAAACTTAGGACCCAGGAAATTCAGGTAGATTATGAACAAGCTTCTGTTTATCCGATGTTGCGTCAACTCTTGGACGAGATCAAACAAATGGGAATAAAAGGCCCATCCCTGGTCTTCGTAGAAATGGCCCGGAAACTCTTGGACCCTCAAGCAAAGACCGATCCCGCTGTTTCTAAAGAAGTGGTATCAAGATTGGAGGCTTTTAAAAACGATCCTCAGAACCTTCCTCGAGGGCGCTACTCTTCATCAGAGGACCTCAAAAGATATTTTCAGGGGGTCCAGTTCTTAACCAAAGCGACATTCGACGTCAAAGTCGACAAGAGGTGGTTTGCTCAAAGGGATTACATGCTTTTCCCGTTTGAGGCCGGCGCAGAGGTCCTCACATTGATGGCGACCCCCGAAAACAAACAGACGCTAGAGAAACTCAACCGGGTCTCAGATTTCTATGACAGACTGGTCGGGCCTTCGGACCTGCCTTCATTCCACGGATTGATCAAGGCTGATGTCGCCCTGACCATTGACGATGTTCTGCGATATGCGGAAGACAACAGCTTGCCCAAAATTAACAAACAGATGGGGGTTGGGGTGCAGTTTCTCGGGGAACGCTTCGCCTTACATCAATCCGTCATTAATTCTTTGACGGAAACTTTTCTTGCCGATGACCCTAAAGTGAACCGCAAAAAAGTAATGGACGTCTTGGAAATAAAAAATGTGTTTTTGGGGAAAAAGGGACAGAAAAAGGAGGTCACGGGTCTAAATGAGACTCAATTTAAATCAAATGATTTAAGCACCCCATCCTTTTACGAATCGTCTTTGAGGGCCATTCTGGACCTGCCGGTTATCTCTCCTTCCAATGATTCAATTAATACAGGAGCGGCATGTTTAACGGCCCTTGCCGAGCAAACAATTCTTGTCACCAAACAGACGACCCTTGTGCCCAAATCAGCAGCCCCTGAACCTGATCAAGACAAGAAGCCCGTTAATATTTATGTAGAGCCGAATATCGAGAATTTCCTCAAGCGGTTGAGCTCGGCGGACAAAACGATTTCATCGATATGTGAACAGGAACCGCAGATCATTCTATATGATACTCTTATAAAAGCATCGAAGGAACAGACCCCTATTGCGTCAAACACCCCGGACGGCGCAACCCTGACAAGGCGCCTCGCCAATTTACCCAGTGATCCGACGGTTACGGCTGATGTGTTTTTCCTGAACAGTCGTAATGATAAGGGATTTGTTCAGTGGGCCATTGGTCCTTTCGAAGTTGAAAGATCATTTAAGGATGGCGCCAAGGCTATAGGAATGGAGATGGTGTTTTTTGAAGGGTGGAACGACACAGGTATCAAGAAGGCAAGGACACCCATGACAAATGAACAATGGAAGAAGCTCTTTCTTAAGGGGGATTACAAGAATTTCAAATCTATGATCAAGGCGCCTTGAGATTGGGTTTAATAAAATGGCTATGGTTTAATGACAAACTACTTGTAAGGCAGCGCCTCCATTGGTAGCAGCCCATTTAGGGCGTCAAATTCCGGGTCCTTGTGCATCAAGACAGCTTCCTTCCGGATGGCAAACGCAGCGATAATAGCATCGGCTAGAGAAACTCGATATTCAGCTTTCAACCTAGCTGCGGTCAATAAGGTCGATTCATCCATATCCCACAAGATCTTGACATTAAGTTGCTTTATCAAAGCGATGCGGCGGTCGGCCTCAGCCTGACCTTCTTCCTGAATGGTGATGTAACATGTTTCCAGGAGAACCGGCCACGGCAAGAGTGTTGTCGTCTGTTTCAACGCCTGTTCGACGCGGTCTGCGCCCTCCTCATCCTCGATGAAAGACAGTAGCGCCGATGTGTCCAAAAGATATGGATTTGATTCCACTGCCACAATTGAGAACTGTGTGTTCTCATCAGAGCGGTTATTCACGATGAAGGTCCTTTTTTCGTTCCTCTAAAAGGCGTTCTGTCATTTTTTTACCACGACCTCGCCCCCGAAGAGATTTTAATGGATCATTGGCTACGGGAACAACCTTGATCGTTTCTCCATCGTCCAGCCAGACTAAATGAACCCCCGCGTCGATTTGATAGCGCTTCCGAATAGCCGCCGGAATGACGGTCTGCCCGCGTTTGGATACAGCTGTTTGCATAATACACCTCCAAAATCATTTTTTACAAGACGAATGGAATAAACGCAAGACTTAAATGATAGGACTTCCCTTGAATTCCCCTTTTGGCTGATCTATAACAATCTCATCCCAAGCGCATCATGAATCTCACAAAACACAGAGAGTGAGTCCCAATGAACGTAGCGGAATCATCAATCCGCTTTCCCATAACAGTTATTGTACGAGTGCTGCTCGTTCTGGTGTTTGGCTACGTCTGCGTAACTTTTCTCAGGATGGAACTCAAGCCGGACACTGAACAGCCTATTCTTGTTGTCGCGACCCGTTTTACAGGAGCAGCGCCGGAAGAAGTAGAAGGTGAAGTAACAACCCGCTTTGAAGAGAACATCAGCGGCGTTTCAAACATGATTTACACGCAGAGCTACTCCCGTAGCGGGGAATCTCTGATCGTCATATTCTACCAACCGGGAACCAATCTCGATATTGCGGCTTCCGAATTACAACGTAATCTCGATCGAGTGCGGGACCTACCGAAGCTTGTCGAAAAGCCCCAAATATTCAAGGCCAGCGATCGCGTCAGCTTACCCGTTTATCAGTTCGCCCTTACTGGTACAGCCAGCCTTGTAAATATGTCCACATGGGCGGATAGAGATATCGCCCCCAGAATAAAGAGAATATCCGGTGTCGGCGATTGCACGTTTGATGGAAACAGAAACCGTGAAATGCGAATCACCTTTGACGCCGAGAGACTCAAAGCACGACAACTCACGATCTACGACATCATACGATTTATCGACAGAACCAATCTCAACCAGAGCGCAAGTTATTTCACCGAAGGCACACTTGAATGGACCGTGCGCATCGTCGGAGAACTGTTAACTCCGGAGGCGTTCAGATACGTCGTAATATCCAAACCTGACGAGCCCGTTGTCTATCTTTCGGACGTTGCGACTATAGACGATAGTTACGAACGGCCTGATTCGTATTGCCGCATCAACGGAGTGCCTGGAATAGTGTTCAATGTCTTTAACCAGGTCGGCGCGGATATTGTGCGCACCATAGACCAGGTAGACCGTGAACTCGGGTTGCTGCAAAAAGAATATGGCCCGATGGGGGGGAATTTTCAGAAATTATACGATCAAAGTAATTACATCAGAGATGCCGTCAATATAGTCAGGGAAAGCCTCATTGAGGCTATACTCCTAGTTCTACTTGTCTTATTTGTTTTTCTAAGGAATTGGCGCAGCATATTCATCGTCGCCACTTCAATTCCGGTTTCGGTCATTGGAACATTCATCGGCATGTACCTGGGAGGATATTCCATCAATGTCCTCTCACTGGCAGGCTTGGCTTTATCAATTGGGATGATCGTCGATGACGCTATCGTGGTCCTCGAAAATATTTACCGACACCGATTTGAAGAGAATAAGAGCATAGTTCGGGCTGCTGTTGACGGGACGCGTGAAGTAGGCGGAGCCGTCTTCATGTCTACCCTCACAACCTCTGCCGTGTTCCTACCGGTGTTAATGCTCAAGGGAGAGGTCGGGACCTTATTTGGCCCTGTGGCGTTCATAATTTCGTGCGCTATTTTCCTATCTCTTTTCGACGCCTTTACAGTAGTCCCCATGCTCGCTTCCAGATGGATGAAAGAAGAAAAGGCGCCATCAGGGACCTGGGCTAAGATCTTAGCGCCACTTTCTTATCTGGATGTCTTAGGACAAAAAGTCTCGGAAGGATTACTCAAGGCGCTTGAATACTTCCTCAACGGTCTCAGCCGAAAAATTTGGTTAATCGTCGGTGTCTTGATCGTCCTGGTCATTTCCGACAAATTGCTCCCAGGTATGGGATACTTGCCGACTGGCGGCACTAATTTGATACGAATGCAGGTAGAAACCTCCGAAGGTGTAAACCTGGAGGAAAAAAGCCGATTAATGAACATCCTTGAAGACCGATGGCGTAACATCAAGGGCGTTAGACACATTGTGTCCATTCCGCATCGGAACATGATGCGAAATATGATTTATCTGGTTTGTGATCGTGAAGAGGATAGTGGAATATCCCCTCAAAAAATAGCTCAGGAAGCCTACCAAAAATCCAGGGATCTTCCTTTCAAGGCCGTAAATCCAATTAGATTCCCGCTTTTTGGTAATATCTTTTCCCGGTCAAACGTTGTGGATATCCGAATGATCGGCAAGAGCTATGAACTCATAGAGCCATTGGTCAAAGAGATCATGGCAATCGGAGCTGATACTAAAGGTATCATCTTTCGTTACAACGATCTCTACCTGCGTAAACCTCAAGTTGAAGTAAGAGTGGATCATCAAAGAGCCACACATTTCGGATTCGATGTGAAAGATATCGCTGACGCAGTTGAAGCCGCTATTGGCGGGCAAAGGACAACAACCCAGTATGACGTGGAAGGCAGATATTATTACATACGGGTAATGGGAGTGGAGCAGGCCGTCAAGAATGTTGCCGACGTTGGAAATATTGTTTTTATATCGCCAAAGGACTCAAAGACTCATGTTCCTCTTTCCGCCATAGCGTCCGTCATCACAACGTTCGGTCCACTACAGATAAATCATTACAATTCTAAACGTAGCACAAGAATCCAGTTCACAATTCAGGATCGACCGTTAAGTGAGGTATTCAGCGAAGTAGTAAGCAAAATCGGTTCAACAGTATCTTTCCCGGTCGGGTATACCTGGGCTCCTTTTGGCGCTGTGAACGAGCTTAGAACTCTGAATCAGGCCATTAGTTTTGTTTTCCCTCTGTCTGTTATAGTTGTTTATTTACTGCTTGTAATGCAGTTTCAATCTTTCGTCCGGCCTCTTTCTATACTGTTGAGCGTCCCTCTTTCGATCATCGGCGCAAATTTCGTAGTGACTCTGACTCGTATCCCATTTGATTCTTTCACGATACTGGGATACATCATGATGGTAGGATTAGTGGTTAAAAATGCGATTATTTTAATAACCTATGCAGTTCAACTAATGGAGGAGCAAGGAATAGATCGTGATAGGGCTTTAGTGCTCGCAAGCAAGCGTAGAATGCGCCCAATTTTTATGACAGCAATCGCAATGGTCCTGGGAATGCTACCCTTGGCCCTAAAGTCCGGAGCAGGCGCTGAAATCTATAACGGGCTCGCCATGGCAGTGGTTGGTGGTCTGACGGTAGCAACTCTTTTCACCCTGATCTTTATCCCTGTTGTGTATACTATTTTAGATGATATTAAGAATCGATTCTGGAAGGTAAAACCTGTTACTCTGGGTGATTGACTCCAAGTCGCGCTTAAGCGAGTAATTTGTCGGTAGAGCCCTGACGGGAATCCCCATCAGTATGAGCGACGCAGAACCGTCGAATCCTTGTTCAGGAAACCGCAGACATGGCTCCACGTCACTGATGATTAGGCGAAATGGTAGGAACCTCTGTTGGAGCATGCTGGAGAAGAATCATGAAAATATTGGTGACATCAAATCTAACTGAAGAAATTCTCGCTCCGCTGCGGTCGGCGCATGAAGTTGTTGTTAACCGTAATGACTTTCCCTTGCCCCGTTCTGAAATTATCGAGAAGATTCGGGATAAAGATGGCCTGCTCTGCTCTATAGTCGATCGTATTGACGAGGAACTAATGAGCAATGCGCCAAATCTAAAAATGATAGCCAACATTGGGGTTGGTTACGACAACATAAAGGTACCAGCCGCATCAGCTAGAGAGATAAAGGTATCAAACACACCTGGAGTCCTAACGGACGCAACTGCTGACCTAGCTTTCGCACTCATATTGTCAGTAGCTCGTAGGCTTGTTGAAGGAGATGGACGGACTCGCGCCAATAAATGGGGTCCTTGGGCGCCATTTGTTTTTTTGGGCACACAAGTAACTGGAAAAACACTGGGAATTATCGGTCTCGGTCAAATTGGGAAAGCAGTGGCCAGCAGGGCAAAGGGTTTTCGAATGCCGATTTTGTATCACAACCGAAACAGGATCCCTGAGAACGAAGAATTAGAGCTTGGCGCCAAATACGTTGATCTTGAAACTCTGTTAAGAGAATCTGATTTTGTATCTTTACATGTGTCATTAAATGATCAATCCAGAAGCCTTATCGGAACAAATGAGTTCGAACTGATGAAATCGTCGGCATTCATAATAAACGTCGCGCGCGGTCCTGTAATTGATGAGAACGCTCTTGTAAAAGCGCTTAAAGAGAAAAAGATCGCTGGCGCGGGTTTAGACGTGTACGAAAAAGAGCCTCAACTTGCGCCGGGCCTGGCCCAACTTGAAAATACAGTCCTCTCGCCACATATGGGGAGCGCCACAGTTGAAACCAGAATCGCTATGGCACAACTCGCCGTGGAAAATTTGCTTGCAGGTTTGAGCGGCCAAAGACCACCGAATTGTTTAAATTGTTAATCTGTCCATAATCGAGAGCCAAGAGATGAAATTCATTATTGGGTTGGTATTTCAAAAACGGAGACAAATCTAACATGCTGCCTATCGGAGAAGCTCAGAAAAAAGTACTAGAGGAAATTCCTATTTTGGGGCGAGAAAGAATCTACATCCTTGAAGCGTTAGGTCGGGTTTTGGCACAGGACGTGGAAGCGGTTCGTGACGTTCCCGCAGCGGATAACTCGGCCATGGATGGTTACTGCGTACGCCATGAAGACATTGTTGGGGCTAATTCATCTAACCCGGCTCGCCTAAAACTAATTGGTGAATCACCCGCAGGTAAACCATATTCGGGAACTTTGGAGTCTGGGCAGGCGGTGAGGATTATGACCGGCGGCATTATACCAAAAGGCGCTGACGCTGTAATCATGTTGGAGGACACGGAACGAGAGGGAGATTTCATAATTTGTCTCAACGATCCCGGGCTACGTGCTCATATCAGACCCAAAGGCGAAGACGTTAGAGCCGGCGAAATCGTTCTTAACCAGGGGGATGTGATACGACCACCGGAAGTCGGAATGCTCGCAACATTGGGGCATGCTTATGTTTACGTTCATCAGAGGCCCGTTGTGGCTATACTTTCTACGGGTGACGAGCTTGTCGATCTTGATGAGCCTTTCACACAGGGGAAAGTGGTATGCTCTAATACTTACAGCCTTGCGGCCCAGGTTCTTGACTGTGGGGCTATTCCTCTTTCTTTGGGCATAGCCTCGGATAACGTTGACGATCTCCGATCAAGATTGAACGATGGTCTCAGAGCCGATGTAATTCTCACATCGGGCGGCGTGTCGGTCGGAAAGTACGACCTCGTAAAGGACACACTCACCGAAGTGGGCATGAAGGTGAAATTCTGGAAGGTTGCGATGAAACCCGGCAAACCTCTAGTTTTCGGAACAATAGGAAACAAGCCGGTTTTCGGCCTTCCTGGTAACCCAACATCGGCAATGATTTCGTTCGAACAATTTGTTCGACCGGCCTTGTTCAAGATGATGGGACGAAAAAACCTTTTCAGGTCACTGCTGGATGCTGTCCTGGCTCAAGATGTGAAAGTGTCTTCCGGCAGACTTCACCTGGTAAGATGCAAGTTGTTCGAAAAGGATGGGGTAAAAATAGCGGTTTCAACGGGCACTCAAAGCTCAGGGGCTCTGCGTTCGATGGTCATGGCTGATGGGCTCATGATCCTTCCGCCGGAAAAGGCCCCGTTCAAGGCAGGCGACAAGATCAAGGTGCAGTCATTGCACACAGACAGCCCATTGAGCCCGACATCACATTATTGATAGCTTGACCGGGCTTCTTTCAACCGGCGCCTCTGAAATCTTTGCCTCTTGAAGATCCAGATTTCTCGTCGTCAAACTCCTTGAAATGACAGCGGGATGATGTCGGCTGATATGTTCAAAAGGGCGCTTTCCGGAGTATGCTCTGCTCACGAGCCGGCCCTACCGAAACCAATGTAATCGGAACACCTGACAAATGTTCTATCATTTCAACATAGTCTCGGGCGTTCTTGGGCAAGTCATCAAATGATCGGCAGTCCGTCAACGACTCATCCCAACCCTTCACTTTTCTGTAACGGGGGATAACTCTACTGAAATCATTTATATTGGACGGTACGTGATCTAAGGTTTTGCCGTCCAATTCGTACCCTATCGCTATTTTTAGAGGGGATATCCCGGTTAATACGTCCATTTTCGTTAGGGCTATGCCAGTCAGGCCGTTGAGACGAACACTATGATTCACGATGACCATGTCGAGCCATCCACAGCGTCGAGGCCTACCTGTTGTCGCTCCGTATTCCCCTCCTTTTTCTCTCAAATCTTCGCCTAGTTGATCTGTCAACTCGGTCGGGAATGCGCCCTGTCCAACTCTCGTTGTATAGGCTTTGACCACTCCCCAGCACCTCTCTATCGCGTTAGGCCCAACACCTGCGCCGCAACAGGCGTTTCCACTCACTACATTTGATGAAGTAACGAATGGGTAGGTCCCATGATCTATGTCGAGCAAAGTCCCTTGGGCTCCTTCAAAAAGGACATGACTCCCGCTGGCAATGAAATTCTGCAAAGCTACTGTCGTGTCGGTAATATGCGGGGTCAACTGTTCTCCGTAATTCAGATATTCCTGCACAATCTCTTCCGGGTTGAGTTTCGTTCTACGAAATCGCCGTTCAATCAAAAAATTCTTTTCGTCGAGCGCAGCATATACCCGTTCTCTAAACATTGCCGGTCTGACGAGGTCCCCAACGCGTATTCCCATTCGTGACGCTTTGTCTTCATATGCCGGCCCAATCCCGCGACCGGTCGTCCCTATTTTTGACTTTCCGAGAAATTCCTCACGGCCCTGATCAATTATCTTGTGATAAGGCATAATAACCTGCGCCCTATCAGAAAGGAGCAGTTGAGTATCCTTTTGAAAATGCCCTCTCTCCCGAAGTTCTGCTTTCTCGTCGAGAAGAACCGACGGATCAACAACCAGGCCGTTACCTATAATGTTGGTAATGTCCGGGTACAAAATTCCTGACGGTATCAAATGGACGATAATCTGCTCGCCACCTACCTTGAGCGTATGGCCGGCGTTGTTCCCACCCTGAAACCGAACCACCACATTTGCTCTGCTGGTTAACAGATCTACAATCTTGCCTTTGCCTTCGTCACCCCACTGGGCGCCCACGACTACGAGAGTGCTCAAAAGTTGTCGCCTTTCTTGATAAGTCTGAATATCAGTTTAAGTGAACCATTCTCAGGTTCATTGCTGTGCAACGCACACGTTTAATTCGGCCAAATCATCGATAATGATTTGATTCACACTTATTATTCCGTTGATTTTCCTAATCTCCCCAAGCGTTTCTTCGTCCGCCGGGGAGTCCAGGTTTGTTATCGACATAGCCGTTCCACCAGCACAATCCCGAGACAAATTCATTTGCGCGATGTTCATTTGTCTTCGTGCCAGAACACCGGAAATCCCGGCTATCATACCAGGGATATCCCGGTTCTTGACTATTAGCATTGGGCCTGCGGGAATAGCCTCGGTGACAAACTCATCAATGCCTATGATCCGAGGCTCTTCTCCAAATCGACGAATTAATGCTCCCTCAACCTTAATCGAGGTGGTTTGGCCTGAAAAGACCTGGATAGTGATAGATGGTCTACCTTCGACTGATTCCTTGAGAATGGTTTCATGAATCTGTATGCCACATTCTCTGGCGATTAAATTCGCATTTACCAGGTTAGCGTCGGAGCCTTTCAACACATTAAGGAATCCTGCCAGGGCAGCGGTTGTCAGAGGCTTCAAGTCCCAGTCAACCAGTTCGCCTCGATATCCGACTTCAATCGTTCCGACATTTTCAGATGACAGTCCTGCGATGAACATCCCAAGTCTTCTAGCCAGTTCAGTGTATGGGCCTATCTTCGTACGAAGAACCGGATCAACAACCGAGACATTCACGGCATTTTCCATGAGTCCTTTTTCGAAATAATCCCTCAAGGACTCGGCTATCGACTTCGAGACATTTTCCCGGGCCTCATCGGTGGCCACACTTAGGTTTGGCGTACATATCACTTTAGGATGGTTCAGAAGACTGCTATTGCGAAGATAAACCTCAGAATGAACATCCAAGGCAGCTCCTGACACCTTGCCGGAATCCAAAGCGGACAAAAGCGAGTTTTCGTGGATCAAACCTGCTCGACTGGTATTTATTATAATCACACCAGGTTTCATCAGACTGAAGGCCTCAGCGTTGAGCATATTCCTAGTGTCCGGGTTTAACGGAACATGCAAGCTGATAACATCGGACCTTTCCAACAACTCCACTAAAGAGACGGGTCTAAATCCCTGCTGTTTTATCGTATCCGGTGTCACCACTACGTCGTGGACTAAAATGTTCATCCGGAGCCCTCTTGAAGCGTAACGCGCAACCATGGCGCCGGTTTTATCGAAACCAACCACTCCAAGGGTCTTCCCCGCCATTTCTCGGCCCTGAAATTTCTTTTTCTCCCATTTGCCCTGTTTCATTGAATCAACGGCTGCGGGTAAATGCCTGTGAACGGCTGCCATAAGGGCTATGGTATGTTCACCGGCCGAGACGATATAGCTCGCCGGCGCGTTCATTACGACAACGCCTCTACGAGTGGCCTCCGGAACATCGAGGTTGTCGAGATCAGGTCCTACTTTAGCTATAACTTTCAGCCTTGGGGCCAATTCAAGCAGATCGGTCTGCACAGCCGTTTCTTCACCCACGACAATCGCGTCATAAATCCCAATAGAGGCGTATAGGTCTGCCTTGCTCAAACCAACTTTCGGATCAACATCCAATAGAGGGCTTGAAGATAGGATGTTCATTCCACTTTCGTGAATTTGGTCCGCGATTAAGATCTTGAAAGGCATTGGAAACTAACCGTTCTTCATCGCAAAATCTTTCATAAACTCAATCAACGCCTTAACCGATTCAAGTTCAATAGCGTTGTAGAGAGAAGCTCTGCAGCCTCCCACAGATCTGTGTCCTTTCAACCCGCCTAATGAGTGTTTCCCTGCTTCGGCGGTGAATTTCTTTTCGAGTTCCTCGGATTTCAACCTGAACGTTACATTCATTAATGATCGGCTATCTTTATCAGCCGTGCCCTTGTAAAAGTCTGATTGATCCAGAAAATTGTAAAGTAATTCAGCTTTTTGTCTGTTCCGACGTTCCATAGCATCGAGACCGCCAATGGTTTCTTCGATCCACTTGAGAACCAAACTCACCATGTAGATGGACACACATGGAGGCGTGTTGTACAGAGAATTTTTCCCCGCATGGGTAGAGTAACGAAGCATAGTCGGGATATTCTTGGGACAACGCTCCAACATATCCTCGCGGATAATTACAAAAGTGACCCCGGCAGGCCCCAGGTTTTTTTGAGCCCCGGCGTAAATCAATCCGAACGGAGCTGGATCAAAAGGACGGCAGAAAATGTCTGAAGACATATCCGACACAAGCGGGATCTTGCCGGCCTTTGGGGTGGAAGCCCACTGAGTTCCTTTTATGGTATTGTTAGAGGTGTAGTGAAGGTAGGCCGCTCCCTGTGATACGTCATATTCTTTGGGAATATAACAGAAGTTTCGATCCTCGCTGGACGCTATTACTTTGTGGGGCAGACCCAAGATTTCGATCTCTTTGATGGCTTTAGTAGCCCAGGTTCCTGTGTTGATGTAGTCTGCCGACAGACCCGAAGGGATAAGGTTCATCGGAACCATACTGAATTGCAAGCTAGCCCCGCCTTGCAGAAAAAGGACTTTGAAGTCGTCACTCATCTTGAGCAATCGTTTAACCCGATCAACCGCGTGATTTATGACCTCTTCAAAAATCACGGAACGATGACTAACTTCAGCAATAGACATGCCGGAACCCTTGAAATCCACGAGGGCTTCCCGTGTCTCTTCGAGAACTGAAACCGGAAGCGCTGCAGGCCCAGGGTTAAAATTGTGAATGCGGGCAGCCATTTCTTGAACCTCCTGATGGTATGGAAGGATCGGAACACAATACACAAGCTATAAAATATAGCTGAAAGAATGCCGATTTTTCAACAAAAATCAACATCTTCTCTGAAAGGAAGGACAATGAATCAAATTGAATATCGATTCCGTTTGTGCGATTCTTTAGTCGGATTGAATGTCCGGATTTTGTCGGAGGCCTGTAAAAATGCCTAGTATTGACGAACTTCTGAAAAAATATGGGGGCGAATTAAGTAGTATACTTCCTCTGTTGCTGCTCTTTGCTTTCTGGTGGATTTTCAGCATGCTCGGGTCCAAGATCAAGAAAACGGGCGAAAAAGGTGAAGAAACAGGTTCGCCCGGTTTGCAGGAACGAATTCTGCAAGCCATGACAGGTGATCAGGCAGGCGATCAGACCAGCGGGCAAAAGGCGCCCACGGAAGTGGGAGCGTATGACATGTCTCGGCAGGAACAACCTCCTGCTTTTTATCAGGAGACAAAAACCTATGGTGGCCAGGTAAACGTGAGGCCCATTAGTCCGAAATGGTGGGGCGCATGAGGGCTACCGATCTTTCAACATCCCCGCTAGGATTGAAGGCGATCCGATTATTAATTATCGTTGGAATGAGCTTGCTTCTTACGAGTCCTTGGAGCAGTGAACTCGTCCAAGCAGCGGATCCTGTAGCGCCCAAGAATCCTAATTCGGATGTGACTAAGAAAAAAACCCCAACCGGCGAGGAAACGCCAGGCAGGGAGTTGTCCTGGGAAATGCCGGGACGCTTATCAATCTACGATCTACAGTTCGGCCCGGCCATTGCTCAGGAGCAAGGGTGGAAATTCCTCGGTAATAGCAGAACGTTTAACGCCGGGCTCTTTGGTGATCGGCTTACACTCATGGTACGTTTCTCATACCGAGCCTCAGCTTCGGACACTCCCCTAAAGTTTGTGATCAAATTACCGGAGTCACGGCAATATGAAGAGACTGTGCGACTATCGAGTCGACAGGGACAATTTAATTATCATTTCACTATTCACAGACCTGAAGATTTCCTTGGCAGTGGGATGATCTATCTGTATTACGGCTTCAGCATAGTGGATGTTCTGGACTTTAACATCATGCCCGGATCTTGATCGCAGCGCGTATTAATGACTCAAAAATCTTCCAAGAACAGACTTGATACATTGTTGGTAGATCGGGGGTTGATTTCTTCACGTGAGAAGGCGCGGGCCTTAATCATGGAGGGTAAAGTCTCAGTTGATGGGATGAGAGTCGACAAACCCGGTAAGGAAATATCCAATTTAGCGCAACTTGAGGTTAAAGAACCTCTCGAGTACGTGAGTCGCGGGGGCATCAAGCTGGCGGCGGCGCTTGACGAGTTTGGGATTGATCCGGTCGGGCTCACAGCCCTGGACGCAGGGGCTTCAACAGGGGGGTTCACGGACTGCTTGTTGCAACGAGGCACACAGAGAATTATTGCGGTGGACGTGGGTTACGGACAGTTTCATTGGAAATTGAGAAACGATCCAAGGGTCCGATTAATTGAAAGGACTAATTTCAGGTATCTGGAAGGTTCAACGTTGAATGAGTCAGTAGATGCAGCGGTGGCAGATCTCTCCTTCATATCCCTAAAACTTGTTCTGGCCAAATTCGCGGAGATTCTCCCGAAAGGGTCCTGGTTTGTGCCCCTTGTTAAGCCACAATTCGAGGTTGGCCGAGCAGACGTTGGCAAACATGGCGTGGTTCGGGACCCTGATGTTATTGGAGCAGCCATCGAATCGGTAATAGCCGTGGCCATCGAAACAGGGTTCACGGTCTTGAATCAAATCGAGTCCCCTATTAAGGGACCGAAAGGGAACCGCGAATTTCTGCTGCATCTGTTACTCACGACCAAGATGAATTTTTGATCTTCACTTTCAAGGTTCCCGCATTTTAAATTGAAAACATGCTGTCCGTCAGATAGAATTTAAGATTCTTAATCCGTTTCCCGAACTGAAAACTCATACATGAAAGGCTTAATTATGGCTTTCCCAGATATTGAAACCCAGATGCGACACATAATGCGCGGGGTCGAAGAGGTTATTCACGAAGAAGAACTGAGGCGTATGTTGACAAAGAGCGCCCAAACAGGAGTGCCGCTTAGAGTTAAACTCGGTGTAGATCCAACTGCGTCCGACATCCATCTGGGACACATGGTCACAATACGAAAATTAAAACATTTTCAGGACATGGGGCACACTGCGATATTCCTGATTGGAGATTTTACCGCGCGGATCGGCGACCCGACAGAACGCTCGGAAGCCAGAGTAAGACTGACCAAGGAACAAGTATGGGAACACGCCAAAACATACAAGGACCAGGTTTTCAGAATTTTGGATGAAGAAAAGACAGAAATCCGGAATAACGGTGAATGGTTTGACTCTATGTGTTTTGCGGATTGTCTTGATTTAGCCTATCGATCGACAGTGGCTCGGATGCTTGAGCGCAATGATTTCGAGAAACGTTTCAAGGAAGGTTCTCCGATCAGCATAACGGAATTCCTTTATCCGCTTATGCAGGGATACGACTCCGTGGCTTTGAAGTGTCATGTGGAATTGGGCGGAACAGACCAAATGTTTAATCTATTGGCCGGTCGTGACCTTCAACTTCAGTTTGGCCAGGAACCTCAAGTTGTGATGATGACCCCGTTAATTGAGGGGTTGGATGGTTCCAAGAAAATGAGTAAAACCGAG
>JAPLJJ010000055.1 GCA_026388665.1 Deltaproteobacteria bacterium | reverse complement strand
GCTCATGATTCTCCCGCTATCCTCAAATAGGTGGTCGCAAGTGAGCGGAGCCCAGATCTGATATGATCTCCGAACTCCCTTTTCGAGGTTTCTCCGTCACCGAACCTACAAAGAGATGGTCCTTAAGTGGCGCCTGCTTAGCGAGGGTACAGCGATTGACAGGGGATGAAGAAGAAGCTTTCCACATCGCTGGTCGGTATCAGCGTGCGGCGGTCTTGATCCCCACGACAAACGTCGTCTTTTTGTTTAACTAAACCACCAGTCACCGTGTGGCTGTCACCAATAAACAGCGTTGAAGCCATGTGTCGTGTAGGTTAGTACCTTACGCGGTCAGGCCGCGCGGCAAAATTTTTCGTCAGTTCCACGGCCTCTTTTCTCATTACCTGAATCTCAGGTATCTTGCGCTGGGCGATAGGTTTCTTGAACTCGTTGAACTGAAACTCGTCCTGGAAGTCTATGGCTGTGGCGTCTTGAACCGAGAAGCCATAGAATATACGGCTGATTTGCGCCCAATAGGCAGCGCTAAGGCACATCGGGCATGGCTCACCCGTGGTATACAAATCGCAGCCTTGGAGACTCAAGGTGTTTGCCTTTTTACAGGCGTCCCTAATGGCCATCACTTCCCCGTGGGCTGTGGGGTCTTGGTTGGCGATTACATGATTCCAGGCCTCGCCGACGATCTTGCCATCCTTGACAATGACACCAGCGAAGGGACCGCCAGCGCCCGACTCCATGCCTTTTCGGGCTAATTCAAGCGCCCGGGTCATGAACTTCTTGGCCTCTTCTTCATTGAAGGAGGCTCCGGCAGCCTTTTGCTGCTCTGCCCAGGCGGACTCGAACAGTCCAAGCCCCACGGTTCCGGCGAAGGACAGGCCAATAGCCTGTTTGAGCCAGAGGCGTCGAGAGGGATCATGTGCCCCTTGTCCGCCGTCTCCAAGAAAACGCTGATCATTTTGCTCATTCATTGCATTCCTCCTGGTTGGTAAACGATTGTCAAGCTCCTGTTGAATCCGTCAGACATCGACCATGGGGTTGAGAGGGGAACTCATTGCTTCGGCACGGTACTTTGGCTGATAGTCCTTAAGTCACTTCACTCATGTGGTCAAGTGGCGGCACTCTCGGGGAAATCCAAGAATCATACGGAACCGTCTAGTTTCAATCCCTTCACAAAATCGGCAAACAGCTTGAGGGCACGACCACGGTGGCTGACAAGATTCTTTGTTTCCAGATCCATCTCACCAAAAGACATTCGATGTGGCTCGAAATAGAAGATCGGATCATATCCGAATCCTCCGTTTCCGCGAGGCTCCTTCAATATCTTACCCTCACAAACCCCGCGAAAAATCCGTTCATCACCTTCCGGTGTTACAAGCGCCAAGACACAGACAAATCTCGCTGTCCTCAGAGGATCCTCAATTTCCCTCATTTCATCCAGAACCCTAATGTACCGGAGCCTATCATCGGAATTTGGGCCGGCGTAACGAGCGGACATCACCCCGGGCCGCCCGGACAATGCGTCCACACAAAGGCCGGAATCATCAGCCAGCGCTGGTAAACCCAGAGCGTTGGCTACGAACCTTGCTTTCTTAAGGGCATTCTCTTCAAAGGTGTCGCCATCTTCAACTACCTCGGGTACTTCCGGGAAATTGGCCAACGAGAGTAAGTCAACATCAGTTCCGTAAAGAAGCTTTTCTATCTCGACAAATTTTCCTCTGTTTCTTGTCGCAAGTACAAGTTTATCCACTTTAGTTATCATGTCTTATTGATTTTTCCCTATTTAATAAGGCGGCTATGAGTATATTTATGATGGCGGCCTTAACGAGAACCCGATCCGCCGTTTATGACTGCGTCGAGGAATTCCGAACTGGCGCGATACGGGTCATTCCTTCGGGACATTATATCCTGAACGACCTTATCCAGGGCTTCTTGTCCTCCAATCTTTGTCAAAGCCCTCTCAAGGAGCCCCTCTTTAAAAAGATCCATAAACTGCGTTAAGACTCGACTTCTTTCAATTTTTTCCAGTCGGCCCTTCCCACGATCTCCCAAATACCGCTTATGGTCTAGAATTGCCGAATAAACCTTGTCCACTCCGATTTTTTGAGTCGCGACACATTCCACAACCGGAGGGTCCCACCCCTCAAGCCGTTTTCGTTCATCATTCATTTGAAGCATAAACAGGATTTCTCGGACTGTCTTGCTGGAACCTTCCCGGTCAGCCTTATTAACCACGAACAAATCGCCTATTTCCATTAATCCGGCCTTAATAGCCTGTATGTCATCCCCCATTCCGGGAACAGTAACAAGAATCGTGGTGTGTGCGCTGTTCACAATGTCAACTTCATCCTGCCCTACCCCGACCGTTTCAACGATGATGATGTCCTTTCCCATTGCGTCCAGGGTTACGATCGCGTCTGCTGTGGATCTCGTCAATCCTCCAAATTTACCTCTTGTCGCAAGAGACCTTATAAAAACACCTTCATCGAGGAAGTGGCGCTGCATCCTTATTCTGTCTCCCAGGATTGCGCCTCCTGAAAAAGGGCTGGTAGGATCTATGGCGAGAACGCCTACTGTCTTCCCGTCATCACGAAACCTGGTTATAATGCGGTCCACCAAGGTTGATTTTCCGACCCCCGGTGATCCTGTAAAACCTATTATATAAGCCCTTCCAGCGTGGCCGTAGAGTTGAGCTAAATCTGAAAAAACTTCTCTGTCGCCATCATCAATTTTTCGAATTAGCTTAGCTGTAGAACGCACATCTCCTTTGAGTACCTTTTCCGCCAATGAGTTATTGTTTACCAACGTTTTGAACTCCTGCGACCGAACCTTAAAAAACCCTGAAGACATCTGTTGTGTGTGCAAGTTCATTTATTGGTAAATAGCTCCAGTAGATATGTCAACAACAATCGGCCGAATGGACAAGTTCTGAATTCACCAACAATTTGTTCAGTCCAGTAACGTGAAGCGTTTAGAATATCCTGCCTCTTTTATTCGACCTTAAGAAAATGATTTTCTTTAGACTGACGCGTTGAAGCTGGACCTGATCGATTGTGTAATATATAAGAAGTGACTTGCTACGTTTTTCGAGGAGACATCATGACGGAAAATTATCAACAATTCCTGGGATCAAGTCCCGGACTCCTGGTGGAATTAATCGATGGAGAGAAATCACCTTTCAAAGTAAGGACTAAGGATGGCTTTGAGTTCTGGTTGAGTTCGGATGACTTTAGAAATTATTACAAGGCTGAAGAATCTGCAACGACTGAAAAATGGGGTATCTTTATAACTGACAAGGCTCTAGGCGTTGTTGAGACCTGTGTCGCAAGAGAGGTTGTCGATCTTATTAATCGTTTCAAAGGCGCGTTTCAGGATTTCATGAAGGCCAGGCATTTCTTGAAAGACTTGATCAAAAACAAAGACGTTAAGACGGAAGCCGACGTCCCAGTGATTCGAGACTTGCTCAAACGCTTCTCTAAATTCCCGGAAGTAATATCGGATAAGGACATAAGAGACTTGCTACTCTTAAGCCCAAGAGCCCGGGACCTACTCGCAAGCCCGGACTTTGCCGTCCTGGATTGGCCTTTGAATCATTCAGTTGATTTGACCACAAAGAATGAAAACGCAGAGAAGCCAAAGAAAGAAGTCCAGAAAAAGACCCCTCGGACGATACCTCAAAGAATGAAAAATGTAGAATTTATTCTAGAGGATAACACCTTGATTATTAAGGTCGACGTTTCGAAAGAGTTCGGCCCGTCTAAATCCGGCAAAACCACTATTGTAGCCTCTACGGAAGGAAATAAGACTATTCCCGGGCGGGTTGAGAAAGTAGGGCTCAATATTTATAAAGAGATTAGTGAAGCGAAGAAGACCGGGAACAAGACGTCTTTCAAGAACATGGAGATGCAACTGGATGGCCATAATCTGACCATTACGGTCGATCTTTCCCAGGAATTTGGGCCATCTAAATCCGGTAAGACCATTATCATAGCCTCGACAGGAGGAAACCAACTCGTATATGGAAGGTCTGAGAAAATAGGTCTAAATGTTTACAAAACGCTCTAGGGTTGCAGCAATAAAACGGAGGTTTTTATGTTTGTTTTTGGAACCGCTGAAGATGTTTTTACGATGGCTATCCGTATCGAAGAAAATGGACACGCTTTTTATACAGGCGCAGCAGCAAAAGCGAGCGATTCAGAAACGAAAAAATTGTTCCAGGAACTGGCTGCAATGGAAGCAAATCACATTCAATCTTTCAAGAGCTTGAGAAGCTCATTACCGGAATCCGCATTGTCGCCCGGAATATGGGACCCGGAGGGCTTGGCGGAAAGTTACCTTCAGGCCTCGGCGGACACGCATATTTTTACGATTGAAGCCGCCGGTTCCAGGTTGGAAGGAGTCAATACAGCCCAGGAAGTGCTCAACATGGCGATCCAATTTGAAAAGGACTCTGTAGCTTTTTTCTTGGGCATTAAAGAGATGCTTCCTGACCCAAAAGGTAAATCAGAGATCGATCAACTCATAAGGGCTGAGATGCAACATGTGCAAATGCTGACAATAGCGGCACGGAATCTTTCAGAATCGGACATGGCAGGCATCGCCTGATCCTGAAACAGTCTTTAAGAGATTATCGTGTTTCGAAGATTTTGATCAGGGAGTTCGTAGTAAGATAGGGCAAATCGTTAATCAGCGTGTAATTGCTCCGAAGTTGTTAGCAAGGACAACGAGCCTGAGCTGATTATTCCGTTTTTTGTTCTCTGGCGACTAAAGAGGTCTCGAGCTTACTGCCTTTTTTCGGTCCCTCAAGTATTTCCAGACTAGCGAAACACGAACCATCATTAGTCCCAAGGCATGACAGGACTTTACAACTCGTCGGAGAACCATCATCCATCACAGTAACAATGTCGCCGGCGCACAACAACTGGTCGGCCCGTAAGCTGACTTGCTTGGCCTTAGGTTTTCGCATCGCATTACCTCAAATTGTCGTCTAGCCGCTAAGAAACAAAATCTAACCGAGCCCAGTATCGGTCAACGGAAAAAACTCTTCAAAAATTTGATCGACCGCTTTTCCCATCGCTTGCGCATGGTCGGACGAATCGTGATCATAACCGACAATGTGCAGAATTCCGTGGATTAACAGATACATGAACATTTCTTCATTCGTGTACCCTAGCGTCTCGGCATCAGATACAACCCTATCCGAGCATATAACTACATCACCAAGCAAGTCCTTATTCCCACTCGAGATTCCAGCCTCGCTCTGGGAAAAAGACAGCACGTTGGTTGGACCTTCTTTCCCCCTATAATTAAAGTTAATTTCCGCCATAGCCTCGGAATCGACGACTGTTACGGATAGTATAGCGTCCTCACCGCAACCCAAGTCTCGTAATATTTGTTCCGCTCTCTTCCGGCACTCGTTCGAGTCCACCTGGGGCTCTATCTGACGCCAATCTAAGATGATCTCCATCATTGTTTTCCTGAGAATTTGAATCTTCGGGGTAATCAATCCTGGAATGAAGGACCCCTTGTAATGCCCTGACATAGGATTTTGTAATAGCTTGAATATCTTTCAAAGTGAGGGTCGAATGATCAAGTTGTCCCTCACCAAAAAGGTTCATGATCAAACCCTGAACTTTCTTTTGAATCCGAGCAGGGGTGGGGTCCGGCAACGTCCGGCAAGCTGCTTCCGTTACGTCGGCCAACATTACTAGAGCAGCCTCTTTGCTGTTAGGCAATGGACCAGGGTATCTGTATTTTTCTTCCGCAATCGGCAGGCGTGTCTTGTCGGCCTTTTCCACTGCTTTATAGTAGAAGAACTTGATGAGACCCATACCATGATGTTGCTGTATGATATCTATTATAGGCGCTCCTAATCGATACTCCCTAGCCTTCTCAACACCATTTTTGACATGCGAAACCAGGATCAGCGCACTCATGCTCGGTTCCAGCCTATCATGCGGGTTGATACCACGGATTTGATTTTCTATGAAATACGTTGGCTTGGACGTTTTTGCAATCTTTCCGATGTCATGGTAAAGGGCACCTACCCTCGCCAGCAACGGATTGGCTCCAATGGCTTCCGCCGCAGCTTCGGCCAAATTACCCACAAGCATCGAATGGTGATAGGTTCCCGGCGCCTCAATGGACATTTGTTTCAGCAAAGGGTGGTTCAAATTCGCTATCTCTAGAAGCCTGATGTTTGTAGTGTAACCCAGTCTCTCCAACAATGGAGTCAGACCAAACGTTATCGGTCCGCAAATAACGCCGCCCAAAAAACCTAGTCCTATCTCGTAAATATCTTGGGACCTCTGCAATTGACCGAGCGCCATTTTGACACTCAAGACCGAAATCATATTGACTAACCCTACAACCAAACCGGCTCGCAGAATGGCGGAGCGATCAGAAACCTTGGTTACGCCGTGTAAGCCCACCACACATGAAATAAGGAAAAAGGCAAAAAGGTAGACGTCTCCTTCCACTGCTAATGATGCTGCAAGACAGGTTAGGACGGAAAACAGGAAAGCCAGCCTTGGATCAACCATTAGCGCCGCCAGCATAGCCGAAACGGCAATAGGCGCTGCGAAATAGGAAGATTGAGGATTCACGTTGTTGAACGACGCTGATATCGAAGTGGAAATGTGGACAAAAATCTTCATCATGATGATCGTGCCCACCAGAAGCACACTGAACAGAACAAGATCTTCCGTGGCCTGTTTGCTTCTATCCAAATAATTTTCCGAAAAATACAGACAAAATCTAATTAGAAGTATCAGGAGCAGTCCGACACCCGCCACTATGGCGTAACGACTATACGCAGGATTAGCCTTATTCAAACCGTCCAGTTTTTTCAAATGAGCCTCATTCACAGGCTCCCCTTCACGTAATATCGACTCTCCTTTCGCCACCTGAAAATAGACCTGTTTGACTGAGGCAAGCGCCTCCTGCCGCAAAGACGCCGTCTTTTCACGATTGAACGTCAAATTCACGTTGATTAGGTCGGTTGCTATTTTTCTTATCGACTCAGACAATGCCGTATCTTCATTAGGGTCCCTTTCCTCCCGATTAATCTTTTCCATAGACTCCTTTAGGTCGTACAGAGAGGAAACGTCTTTCAATGGTTCAAGTTTTTCTTTTGATTTCGATCGAATCAGAATTCCCTGCTTGCCATCGCGCAACAGTAGCTCTCTACTGAGGACAACACCCTTTAACAACAAAGGCACTACCAGGGACTGTAAATCACGTTGGACTCTTGGGTTAAAACCAGCCGCTTTGAGCGCAGCAAAGCTTGTGGTTGAAACGTCCGCTCCAAGGAGAGTTTCGAATCTTGAACGAAGCGCATTGTCGTCCATTGGTTGGAAGGGCTTGGAACCTGAACTCTTAGTCTCTGAGGGTTGTTTGTTATCTTTAGATTTCTCTTCCTCTTTCGCATTGTTCTCGGCTTCCGCAGACAGATAGTTTTTCATGAAATTGAATGCGGTCGCTATTTTCGCCTGAACATCATCGACCATCTCTTCGTCCAGGTCGTAAACAGGAAGCACTGATCTTAATACTTCCGCTTGATTCTTGTTTGTCGCAGCTTCATCTATGACCTGAAATGTTATCGGGGAAAGAATGGTTTCGTGAGAAGTTTCCCCAATAGTCAACGAATAGACCTGAAAAGAGCGAGGAGCCAGCAAGAAGGCGCAGAACAAACAAACCCCGATCAACAGGGCCCATCTCTTGACCTTTTCATCGAATAGACGATTGGTGGCCCATTCTGGAAGAAAACGGCTCAGGGGCCTCCTCTTGTGTGTCAAAGAGTCTCTAGTCCTGTCGCGGGAAGAGTTCTTTCCTTGATTCCTATTTTTTGACGATGTCTCAGGCATCGTAAATTATCTCCGATTCCTAATATCAGGCGCACGGTTCTCATACGCCTTTATTATCTCTTGAACAAGGGGATGACGCACAACATCCTGGTCTGAAAATGTAACAATTGATATTCCTTCTATATCACTCAGTATTTGACGGGCTTCCACCAGTCCTGATCTGACTCCTTCAGGGAGATCAATCTGAGTTATATCCCCGGTTATAACAGCTTTTGATGAATAGCCCAGTCTAGTCAAAAACATTTTCATCTGTTCTGATGTTGTGTTTTGGGCTTCATCGAGAATAACGAACGAGTCATTCAGGGTTCGACCGCGCATGAAAGCCAAAGGGGCTATTTCAATATCTCCGCGTTCAATCATTCGGCCTACCTTCTCTGCATCAATCATATCATGAAGAGCGTCATAAAGTGGTCTTAGGTACGGGTTTACTTTTTCATGCATGTCACCGGGTAAAAAACCTAGCTTTTCACCCGCCTCAACCGCTGGACGCGCCAGAACGATTCTCCGCAACTGTTTCTTGGAAAACGCAGCCATGGCCATGGCCATAGCAAGGTAGGTCTTGCCGGTTCCTGCCGGACCTATCGCAAAAACTATGTCAAAAGTCCTTATAGCCTGAACATATTGTTTCTGATTCCATGTTTTTGGTGTAATCGGTTTCTTATTGTCCGATGTAAAGATTACTTCTTTTAAGACTTCTCTGATTTTGGCGCCGGGATCCAACACCAACATCTTAACCCCTTGATCAATATCGGCAGGATGTATGGGATAAGATTCGCGGGCCAGAGAATAGAGCTGCTTGAGGAGCCGCTCGGCGACTTCGTCATGAGGCTGGTCTCCCGAAATATTTACGCTGTTTCCCTTAACCGAGATCTTAACTTTTAGAAGCTTCTCTATGCGCTTGATGTTTTTGTTGAACTCTCCAACCAACGCCTGAAAGGCCCCAATATTGTCGAAACTTATTCGCCGCGATATATGGTCCGTCTCGGCTATCAAGTCTGAATTCAAACGTCCTCCGGCATCATGGCGCCACCATAGGTAAAAACCTCGAAGAATTATTATTACTTCCGCATCAATTAAAGCTTGAATGCTACTGAGTCAAGCTTCTTTGAACGAAGGGTTCAAAATTGATCAGTAAATCACCTGCAAACCTTCAATAAGAAAGTTTCTCAAGGTCCAAAGATTTTTGAAAAACCATCACACGGGAGTATTATATTAGATTAGTAAAGTTCTGGGTAGATCGAAAATGATTTCGTCGCACGAGAGCAAGAGCCATACATTATATCTTACTGAACATACTGCTATTATTGTTTTTGAGTTCCAGTCTGACAAGAAATAAGGAAGAGGTTAAATGGATTTTTCACGATCAAATAGCGATCTCGGTTCGATATTTGTGCAATTAACAGAACTTATAAAGACCCTGCGGTCGGAGAACGGTTGTCCTTGGGATAGGAAACAGAATCTCAAGAGTTTCCACCCTTATGTTCTGGAAGAATACCACGAGTTAGTTCATGCAATTAATGAAACAGAACCGGACGAGATGCTGGAAGAAGCTGGTGACTTGATTTTTCTGGTCACTTTTTTGGGATGTATGCTTGAAGAAGAAGGGTACGGGACTCTTTCAGAAATGTTGACAGGAGTTTTGGAGAAGATGACGCGTCGTCACCCTCATGTTTTCGGCGACATCTCCGTGGCTGACGATAAAGAGGTTATTCAAAATTGGGCCAAGATTAAGGCATCTGAAGAAAAGATCGGATCAAGAGATTCTGTTCTGGATGGCATTCCACGATCACTACCTGCGTTGAGCAGGGCGCACAAACTATCTTCCCGTGCAGCCCGTGTCGGCTTTGACTGGTTAAACTTCAAAGATCTGTTGCCCAAGATTGATGAAGAAATTGAGGAATTCAAACAAGCCTTGGAGACAAATCAACCTGACAGAATACGAGACGAATTCGGAGACATTCTGTTTGTGTTGGTTAACGTGGGCCGGCGTCTTGGTCTTAATCCTGAGGCGGTTTTAAATGAAACATCGGACAAATTTGAGCGACGATTCAGACACATCGAATTAAAATTGGCAGCCAAAGGCAAGACTTGGCCGCAAACCAATCTGAAGGAAATGGACCAGTATTGGAATGAAGCCAAGAAATTAGAAAATCAAGAGTAAGGTCAAGGTTCGAAACAAAAATTATGTGAATTTACGCAACCTCAGAGGTTACACGGAACTTACGCCAGGTATGTTGATTATGTGAAGACCGGCTTCCTTCTGAATAATCAGATCCAGGCTGTCATTTCGTACTCCCAGCGATATCTTGCCCTGAACTTCCGGGCCTTCCATCCCAGCTATTTCCCTCAGAATTTCCAGACCTCGAGCTATATAACTTGCTGGAGCCTTGGGCAGCCGATATGTCGATGCGCCAAAAATTGTAACCCCTTTGTCCTTATCCACCGATAAACGAACCGAACGCTCCTCAATGGCTTCTAATAAAACCAAGGCCAAATATTTCAGGGGGGCCTCGTCTCCATCAGTACCCGGCTCTTCGTTCCAGCCTGCCTTTTCCCAGGCTGCCAGAACATCCTTTGGTTTCACCTCAAGCTGGCAATCTATATGCTGCTGCAATCTTAGATGAGGACTCTCTGTATCACTCATGGTCACAACCTCCCTTCTGGAATAATTTATCCTAGTGGCAAGAAGCGCACGACGAAGATGCACACGAACCGCAACTGGACTTTCCTCCGCCCGAGGTCTTGAAATCGCCTGAAGCGCTCTTGAAACTACAACAAGACATAAGCTTGTGAACTTCTCCGCCACACGTCGGACAGAAAACCTGTTGAGATCCAAATACCAGGGTCTCGAAATCCTTATCACAACATTCACATCTGTATTCATAAATGGGCATTATTTAAGTCCTCCGGTTTATCCTCTAGTTTCTAAGATGCCCTCACAGCCTAAAGGATGCAACCCCTAGTAAAGAAATTGAAGACTTTTCACCAATACATTGAGCGGATTTAAGGGCGGCGCTTCTGATCTACTTGTTTTCGTAGTAAAGAATTGTCTTGCCATCAGGAAAAGTAAGTGATCCGCCTTTGGGGGTCTCAACAAATCGAGCTGGTTTTAGACGATTTTGATATGCTACTTTAATGTCTTTGTTAATGCTATCCTGATCGAATCGTTTCCACGATTGCGATCCATCAGGGTAACACATTCGGAAAAACCCGCAATTATTTACGTCCATGACGGAACCAACGCCGGTCTTGGCCAGTTTCCCGCCGCATGAACACAAAAGTGTTATCAATAAGATTGCAGCTATTAGACACAAACGAGACAGCGTAATCAAGACGCCTCCTGATTCGAGTGTCATAACAAGCTGTTTAATAACATATATTAGTTAAAAATGTCTACATTTTAATGAGTTATTTAATTTTATAAAACAGTTTTATCACCATTTGTCGGATGTGAATCGCAGCCACAACTCTGCGAACAATGCCCATATCAGATTGGAAACGATAACGAAGAGAGGGGTAAATAGTCCGAGGTCCCATCCCAAAAAACCTTTTGCCATTTTGTACGGGAAAACCACAAACAGTTGGACTATAGAGGGGCCAAGGCTGAAGACTAGAATTCTGAGCCACGGCTTGTTCCGCCATACCGGAATCAAGAATGTTAATCCCCAGAGACCGCCCCATACTATCCTGGGATAAAGCCACATCGGCATGAACTCCGGGGCCATTTTAACTCCCAATGCGGCGGTAACACCAAAATGACCAACAAGAAAAACCTCAATACTGTTTGCCAAACCACCGAAGCAACCGGCGGAAAAGGCGTATGAGATTGATTTCAGAAAATTTTTCATGGCCATTTCCCTCAAGAAAACGAAAAGAGGTCAGGCCTTCGTTTTGAAATACAACATTCCAAATTCAGACCTGACCCCTTCTTTTTCATCTGGTCGGGGCGACTGGATTTGAACCAGCGACCACCTGAACCCCATTCAGGTACGCTACCAGACTGCGCTACGCCCCGAGTTGTTTAGCTTATTCAAAAAATTAATATCGCATACACCGCGAGTGTGTCAACACCTATATTTTCGTATTTCTTCAGGATTCCACGTCGAACTGAAAAACCGCCGCCGGGTCTGTCTTTCCACGTGTTACCTTTTTTCTAACCTGATTGTACTCTGCTACCCTCAGCTTCGTCAATTCACTCAACGCGTTCCTAACGGTGACTGTTGACAATGTAATGTTTTGAGCCGATGGAAAAATATTCAGTTCGGCCCCGGTCTTCACCGCAAGTTTTATGAAATCCCGCTCGGAAAGAATTTCATCTCCCATGTTACCCAAAGAGGCGGTACACGTTCTATAAACTCTTAAAATATCGGAGATGAGCCCCTGAAACACCTCAAGCGACCTGCGGCTCACCACTTCAAGTGAACTGGTTGAAGTGACGGGTTTTATCCAGCCCTGTTTTTCAAAAAATTCGATATTCCACTTAATAAGGTCCACATCCCCGACTAACGGGTCAAATATAAATTCTTTGTTTAACAACTCTTTTAGTTGACTGAAGTTCTTGAAAACAACTTCTTTTGGGACCGATTCACCATTATTTTCATGTAATATCGCCGTGGCCAAAAGCGCCGGCGCCCATAGACAGTTCACAAGGGAATTCTTATAAAATTCTAGATTCACTCGCCTGGATTCATTAATAACATATGTTGGAAGCTCAGTTTCAGATGCGCCTTCAAATTCTATGAATTTTCGTGCCACGAACCTTTCAATCGCCTGATCACTACCTTTTGCAAGATCCGGCGAACTTACTGATATCTCAATTCCATGATATCGAAGACCCTTTTCTAGCAAATCAATCGCTTCAAGAAGCTCAGACCTATCCACCAAAGAAGAGTCATGGCAAACCAGCGCCGCAGCGGCTAAGTCCACAAAAGTTATTACTGACGCCTTGCTTATTTGTGTCATTAGATAGAAGGCAAAATCTTCTACGAGATCGCGTCGCTCTGTGGAGGTTAGTCCCGTCGGCGATGATGAAATTCCCCTCCTGGCGACAAAATCCCTGAAAGAAACAGGTTCATTGAAACGTACATACGCCGCCCCATATTTGATTTTTAGAATTTTTATGGACTCCAGAAATGAAAAGAAAGATTCTTTCTGTTTTTCACGGCCACGAAGTTCCTGTAAGTAGGATTTTTCTTCAGGGACCCTGTCATATCCATCGTAGGTCGGAATAAACGTGAGGTCATCAACAGCCCCATCAAAAACCGTATCCAAAAGGAACCCCAACATTCCGACCTTGGGCTGAAGGAACTTTCCTGTACGGCTCCTGCCGCCTTCTATATAAAAGTTTAAATTTATCTTTTCCTTAACCAACACTTGAACATAGCCGGCGAAGACCCTCGTGTACAGCAAAAGCCCCTTAAATGAGCGTCTGATGAAGAACCCACCGCCTCGCCGCAAAATGTGACCTACCGGCCAAAACGACAAATTCTTGCCTGCAGCCATGAAAGGCAGCGGCATCTGATTCGTGAATAATAGATAACCGACGAGGAGGTAATCAAGGTGACTCTTATGACATGAGACAAATATTAGTGAATTCTTTTCATTGGCCTTTTTTAAAACGGAAAAATCTGATTCACGGCAATCAAGCTTCTCCAAGACTCTTTTGAAGAGCCATTTCAAGACATAATAGAGGAAATGGATCATCTGTAGTTTTTGGTCCGCAGCTATTTCGTCAACATACGCCTCGGCTTTCTTACGGCTTTTTTCTTCCGTGGTCTTGTCTGACTCCGCTGATTCACTTACAGCTTTCTGAACTCTGGGATCCTGAAGAACTCTTTCTTTTATTTCCATTCGAGAGAGCTTCTCTGGACCTCGATTCGCTCGAATTCGCGCGTTAATGTTTTCGATCAACTCACGGCGAATTTCGAACGGAAGTTCTTCCCAAGATTTATCGGAACCGAATTCCTCGAATTCTGCTATCAGATGTACCGGTGTACCGACTAGCAGTTCGGGGGATGTCCATTTTCTTATAGCAATTAGAACGCGGTTTATCGCGCCCGGCTGGTCGGGATCACCCAACAAGGTTTCCCAGAATGGTCGAATCTGACGTTTCTGCCTTCTGTCGTACAGTAGGAATACGGGGACAATGGCTATTGGTTCGGGCACTTTGCTCTGGGCTTCAATGAGTACGCTTATAGGATCGTGTTCCGGGCTAAGATATCTGTCTAGCGTGGTACTTTCATCCACCAGAAAGAAAGCGCCCGCTCCTCGATTGACAAGAATATCTCTTATAGCTTCAGGAGCAACCCTGGAGTCTAGCCGTCCCCGGATGTCCGAACTCTTAGATCGCGACTTGAACAAGCGCGCCGCCTTGAATGCCATGCTTCGAAAGCTTCCTGAGCCTCCCATCAAGAAACATGGCGCAGGCAGGCCGAGGGCCGCTAGGCGCATACGCAAGTATTGCAAATCATAGTAGGTTGGATATTTTAGAGCGTATATTATTGGCCCGTCAGCAGCTAATTCCCTGATGAGCTTCACAGCTTCATCATCGATCTGGACTCTGGCGGACAAGAGTCCCGCTAGTTTTTCCATTACCCAGGAAGGCTCACGATTAAGGACTCCGGGAATTGCCCGAAATTTTCCGGACTTCAGAAAATCAGGCACAGTTTTGCGACTTAGTAGATTAGTCATTTGATTTAACTACTTGGGGATCTCTGTTGTTTGATAGAGTGTCCACGAAAACATCTGTCATATCCCAGTATAATATTCTAACATACGAAGCTTTCCAAAAGGTAGAAGTTGAGTTATCGGTGGAGACTTTTTTTACAATGGTCGGAAGGATTGTACGAAACCTTCAGGACCTACGCTAGTCAACCGAGTTTCTCATGACACTCGGTAAGGCGAATTAGACGTGCATCAAATAGATATCACTAAATTCAAGGGTGTCATCGCTGAGAAATTCTACCAGATCTCCCCTAACTGGTTAACTTCGCTGGTTTTATTCAGCCTTAGCTACATTGTTCTTAAGAGTTCCGTTTTATTTGATGAATCGTACTACTTAGCCTGCAATCCTGAAATTGCTGAATCAGGTCAGGATCCAGTGCTTCACTATTTGCGCCGAGGAGCGATAGACGCTAGAAATCCCAATCCATGGTTTGACACATCATTCTACATGTCTACCCATCCAGGTATTATCTCAGTCGGCATAAACCCTCTTTTTCATTACATCATGTTCGGCGCTTCCCAGGGAAACAATCCTCACCCTCTATTTGTCACATCTTACTATCTTAGCGAAAACCCTACTGTTGCTGCATCAGGAATTAATCCCCTGTCGCATTTCATTCGTAATGGTCAAAAAGAGGGACTGATTCCTCACCCTCTATTGAAAGACGTATCTCCTAAAAACTATCTGCTCCAGTCATCCGAGAAACTGCTCACAAAGAGGATGCTCAACCTGCACAAAGTGTGTCCAGACAAAAGCCGATGGATGTTGAGAAAATCGGGATCGTTTAAATTCAAGCCTCAAATAACCATAGTCCTCTTTGGCGCCGAAAATCACGAAAAGCTTACGAAAAGTGTTCAATCAATTTCAGACCAAGCCTACCCGTACTGGAACTTGGTAATCGCAAGAGACGGAGACATCGATCATGACCTTCAGCCAAACATCCCTTCGTTGAAAAAACCTTGTGAAGACAAAAAAGTTACATTTCTTAGTGAACAGCGTTTGCTTGAATCATCCGATTGGGTTTCCGGAGAGTTTTTAGCATTTCTGGAAAGTGGAGATATATTAACCGCTGACGCTCTGTTTGAATTTGTCAAAGAGCTAAATTGTAATCCAGCATGGGACCTCATCTATTGCGACGAATGTCGGGTCAATGCCCAGGGGCAAAGTGACTTTTTCTTCAAACCGGGTTGGTCTCCTGAACTGCTGTGGGGGACAAATTATGTAGGCGATTTCTTTCTTCTGAAAAAGGCATTATTCGATGAAATCGGTGGGCTTCATACTCTCCCAGGTCAAGCGGGGCTTTACGAAGTCCTCCTGAGGATTTCACAATGTTCCACTCACGCTATCCGGTTACCAAAACCCCTGGTTCACTGCCTTGTTTCTGATCACGAAAACAGTGAGTTCGAACAGCAAGTTTTGCAAAAATCTCTAGAGTGTTTCGGACAAGCAGGCGAAATAATCTCTCTCCAAATCCCGGGAACTTACAGGGTCAAACGAAAGATAAACGATGCGCCTTTAGTTTCTATCATCATACCTACGGCTTGTTCCAACCCAGACAAAAATTTGTTGCCGTGCTTAAGGACCATTGTAGATAAAACCTCGTACTCAAATTATGAAATCATATTGCTGGACAACAGTTACGGTAAGTTACAGGTTGACCTCATAACTACAATTGTGCGCAACAATCCGCAATTACAAGTAATTGAGCACAGCGCTCCGTTCAACTTTTCATCCATAATGAATCTGGGGGCTCACAAAGCGCATGGCGCATATCTTCTGATGCTAAATGACGATATCGAAGTTGTTAGCCCTGACTGGATTCAATCCATGTTGGAATATGCTCAACTTAATCAAGTAGGCGTAGTGGGCGCCAAACTCCTCTACCCTGACGGTAGAATCCAGCATGCAGGCTGTTTGATTACAGACAACAGGGGTTTCAGCAGACACGCGTTCCAATATATGCCCGACGCGCCCGATCTGTATTTCGGGATTGGTTCTGTAGCCAGAAACTGTAGTTTAGTCACATTTGCTTGTGTGATGATCAGAAAAGATCTGTTTTTTGAACTAGGCCGACTTGATGAACGGTTTAACGTCGAGCAAAACGACTCGGATTTCTGTCTCAGAACTATCGCCGCTGGCTATAGGATCGTCTACACACCATTCGCTAGACTTATTCACAAGGACGCTCGGTCCCGTTCAGAAGCCAAAATAATTAAGGTGTCAAAGAATATACAACAATTTTGGGATAAATGGAGGGACTTTATCGAAAAAGGTGACCCTTTTTACAACCCCAATCTTAGTCTGGATTCGCCGAATTATTGGATAAATGACAGACCGATTCTTATAGAACCATTGGGGACGAAAACCGAATGGCTCGATTGTGCAGCGGATCTAGAGCAGACACAGATCTTAGATCTACCGACCCCATCAAGATCAAGAGATAGAATTGTGATAGGGATTGATCCAACATCTTCGGACACGATGCGGTCATGGCCCAGCGAACATTTCACCAAGCTTTCTGATTTGTTGTCAACAAAACTCCAGGCGTCGGTAATAATAAACACAGGCGCTAAAGACTTTCGAGCGACTATGAATGAGCTTGATCTTTTCATAGGGCCCCTCAATGACAACTGTTATCTTGCAGCGTCAATGGGGATTCCGACGCTGGTAATTTGGCCGGGTTGTACTTCTCCTGAAGAATCCGGCCTCGATGGCGAGCGTGGGCTCGTGGTAAGAATGGCTGTACCGTGCAGTCCTTGCCACAAGTCTGATCCAACACAATGCCCCTATAATATGAAATGCTTGAAGATGTTGTGGCCTTACAAGGTGTTTGTTGCGGCGAAGCAGGCTTTGAACCTTTTCGGACGAGAATGAGGGAGTCATGTTCGGTGAAGGATCGGTTTTTCCCCTCCAGTTCGCTATAGTAGTCGCCCACTTTCATCTCTTATGACTGGCTATGAGAGCGCCTTTTAATCAAGGCGCATAGCATTAACGACATCCATCCGGCTCGCCTCCGCAGACGGGTAAAGCCCCGCCGCAACGCCTATTGCTATCGTAACAATTAAATCCAGGAATACGCTC
The DNA here is from genome assembly GCA_026388665.1 of Deltaproteobacteria bacterium. Taxonomy (GTDB): domain Bacteria; phylum Desulfobacterota; class Desulfomonilia; order Desulfomonilales; family Desulfomonilaceae; genus CAJBEZ01. The sequence continues at coordinate 6,805 of JAPLJJ010000055.1, read as the reverse complement.
CCAATCAACACAAAGTCCGAGACATCGAGTTCCAGGGCCGCTCGTAAAATGAACACCGCAAATACCCCGATAACCGCTCCAATTATTCCGGACCCCAGGCTTACTATGAGAGATTCCAATACGAACTGTGTTCTAATAACCGAATCGGTAGCGCCTACAGCCTTCCGTAGACCTATTTCGCGACGACGCTCCGTTATGGCGCCAAGCATTACATTTGTGAGACCGATCTTGCCGAGGATGAAGACGGCTGCAAGAGCAATATATACAAAAATCCTCACAATAAATCGGATGAAATTAACTCGATCCAACCGGCTGGAATGATACTGGACAAACACTCCTCTAGCAAACTCTGGTCGCGACATCTTCAACAAGGCCTCAGCCTGGTCTTTGACTTCTCGCGAATTCTCAGGATGATCAACCCGTATGTTCATACGTACGAATTGCCGAACATGCCCGAGGTGATGCGAGGAAAGTGAGAGCGGAACAAACATTGACCGCGAGACTTCAGGATTTTGAGGTCCACCCAGGGTCCCGATTACAGTATAGGGATAGCCCCGGACCGTAACTGTTTTTCCTAGAGAATCCTCTGGACCAAAAAGCTCACTTCTGACGTCTCTAGGTAGAACACACACCTTGGCCTGTTTGGCCACATCACTTGCGTCTATCAAGCGACCCGTTTCCAGATACGGCGCAATAGTCAGCCAATAGTTCTCATCAACGCAAGTGATCTGTATCTCTTGCGCTTTGAATGATCCTCTCTCCGCTTTTTCTCTCCGTTCCGTATGTCTTATGGACGCAACTGCAATCACATTCGGGAGTTGCCGCAGTCTCGCAGCGTCAATCACATAATACTGGCCTAAATGATATTTGGATTTTCGGTCATCCCAATGCGCGTTTAGGACCGTGACCTAGCCGATCAACTCAAGGTTGCCGGACACCCTTTGTTCAACGGAATCACCTAGTGTTCGGATGATTATGAATCCGATTGTTCCTATTGCGATTGCGATCACCACTGTCTTGTACCTTTGCCAGTTACGGCTGACCATCAACAACGCAGTGGAAAAGAGATCATCAAGTCGCAAATTTATCCCTCGGATTTCGCTTCGTGATATTTATAATCACTTAAAGATTTTGGATTGGTTTGTAAAGCTCTGAGTAATCGCGAACTTACTGGGGCTGCCGGTTGATGCCCTGCCTATTCTGAGCGTAAAGCATCAATCGGATCGAGAGCCGAGGCCACGCGAGCCGGAACCACACCTGCGACCACCCCTGAGATTGCGCACGTCATCACAGCCGCGATCACGGCTAGTCCAGACATGGTTAGTTCGAAAGAAGACCTCAGAGCGACAAAAGAGACTAACACAACTATTGTCGTGCCAACCAGGATTCCAACCACTGAACTTAATAAGCTAACAACGACTGACTCGAGCATGAATTGACTGGCAATGTCCCAGTCAGTCGCGCCAACCGCCTTACGGAGCCCTATCTCCGGCGTGCGCTCGCGAACGGTCGCAAGCATTACATTTGCCACCCCTACCCCGCTAAGGATCAGCGTCGCTAAAACTGCCGCATAAACGAATATCTGAAATATGTTTAGGATCATGCGAATGATTGCGACGCGTTCCTTGTCAAAGTATACCTCATAGGGATATTTGGACTTCTTTGCTGTCAGAGTGTTCGAAACATGTTCCCGAACACTTTCCACCACATATATGTCCTCCGGCAATACCGATAACCGCCTAATCGCACCCATTCCTGCAAGCTTTCGCCTCGCAGTGCTTAACGGAATAAGGATCGTCTCGTCAAGCATGTTATCGTCAGGCTTACCAAGCACACCGACCACCTCACAATATATGTCTCCAACGAGCACCGACTTGCCGATTGGAGACTCATCTTCATCAAAAAAAACATAACGGATCGCGTCGCCCAGTATACAGATATTTCGCGCTTCTCGGACATCATCGTCGGTGATACCACGGCCCTCGACAATGGGCAAGTATGAGGAAAGCTTGAAGAAAGAGGGATCAGTGCCCATTATTCGAATGTTATCGTGTTCTATACCGCGATAAGACGCATTGAACCACAGCTTTGAAGGCCACCATGAATAGACGCTGGCTGTTACGGACACTACGCAGGGTATGGCTTCGAGACCGGCTATATCTTGATCTGAAAACTGTCTGGGATCTTCCGTATAATCCATTTCTTCGAGATTGATATTTACCTTGACGATCGTTGCGCCCCCAAGTATTCCGAGATTGCTTCCAATCGCTTTCTGCATGAGATCACCAAGCGTGACCACAGCTATCAGAGCGGCAACACCTAGAGTAGCACCTATCAGCGGCCCTCTATATCGACGACGCATTCGAATTATCTGCCGACTGGAGATTGATACTAAGTCAGAAGCGGTCATTATTTATAATAATTTGGTATTCTCCCTGCCGGTCGAAATGACAAACGGTAGCCCCGCGCTTCCGTAATAGTGGGAGCGGCCTCTGTGCCGCTCATGATAATGTGAGTAATGCGAATGCCGAATTAGCGGCACGGAGGCCGCTACTACTACGGACCCCTTCCGGGACCAACATGATAACTCTTGAGAGAACATCATCTTAACCCTGAAAGGGTTACATATATCAGCCCATAGCAAAGCTATGGGTTCCTTTGGGCCGCTCTCGTGGCCCAACATTGTGCGCCCATGGCAGCACCGTGGGTTGGTTTGCTTGTTTTGAAATTCCCGCGTAACGTTCCAGCGATCCGTTAGCGTCAAACACATTCAAGATGCCTTTTCAAGACGCTCTGCTATCCAAAGCTTAATAATAGATTGTCGTGGCACACCCAAACGCCTTGCTTCCTTATCCAGTAGCTGAATCATCCACAAAGGGAAATCTACATTTACCCTTTTTTGTTCTTGTTCCGGCCTTCTCGCCCTTGACATATCAATATATTGGGAAATATCTCGGCCTTCATCAAATTTCTTGTCAAACTCACGAGCTTTCATATATTTCTACCTCCTCTTTTCTGGATCGTCGCACCGAAATAATTCTTATCTTTTCAGACCGATAGGTAATAACGCCTGACCAGTGCTTTCCCAAGATATTTCCGATCACCAGAAATCTTGGTTCATCCGTTGTTTTGACTGGAATCTCAATTAAATCAGGATCATTCCACAGGGCTTGGGCTTCGTAAAAGTCGATCCCATGTTTTTCTTTATTGCTGTCGCTTTTGATGGGATCAAACTCAAACTCCATGGTATAATTAATATACCTAAAATATACATGTCGTCAACAATTTCTCTAAAATGATATTCGCTCAAGATTGACCACGAACCGTCGATTGTATGGACTTCTTGGTAGACGCAGGCCACTAGCGCCAGTCATTGGCGCCTGCTACCAACATGAAACCAAATTCATTCGACCCCAAATTCCCACGGTTGAACCGTGGGGTATTCGTCGGTATGGGCAATGTTTGCATTTATGGTGGCTATAGGGGTAGGAACAGCCGGTTAAACCCGGCCGCTCCCCCCTCCGGTAGGGTCAAGGAATGGCGCCACGGCATAGGCCAGGTTTCCATCCCCTGCCGCGTCAAACGCAGCATGCGGATTTCCCGCACTGCGCTTTCCTGGTGGCCTTGCACCAAGGGTTATGGGACCTATCGTACTGGTCGTGCTTTCGGAGCGCAGAAATACTGGACTCGGTAATCAGCGAACAAGTTGAGTCTCTCGTACAACCACGCCCTACTCCACCGTTTCCAGCCGAAGCCAGGGAGATTTCTGGCACTCATCAGATGCCTACGGAGCTTCTTCTCGACCCAATCGCGGACGTAACCAAAACACCGACTGGAGTGACCGACTCGGAAGTAGTTCACCCAACCACGCAGCATCGGGTTGATCAGTACGATCACCCGATCAACAGGCTGAGACTTGAAACTTCGGAATATATCCTTGAGCCTATGTAACAAGGATGTCCGAGCCTTCATCTCTGGCTCCATCCGCACTCCCTGTTTGCCCCGTAAGGTAAGAGCCTTGCGAAACTCAAATCCAAGGAATCCGAAGCTTTCATCCTTCTGATTCAGGTCAAGCAATCGAGTCTTCTCCGCATTGATGTGAAGATCGAGCTTGCCAAATTCTTCCAGCAGCCGACGATGAACTGCTTGAAACAGCCAGTCCCATCGCCGGTAGCGGTCCACGAGGACCACTATATCATCAGCAAACCGGGCATACTCAATATGAGTATAGCGCCCCTCGCGTGTTACCTCTTTGGCTCTTTCCAACATCTTATCTACCTCGTTGAGATAGAGATTAGCCAAAAGCGGAGAGATTACGCCGCCCTGGGGGACGCCCATCTTGCCACTGGCCTTCAGTATCAGCTTGAGCAAGCGAAGGACCTGGTCATCGTTGACCCGCAGAGCAATCTTCTGCAGCAAAAGGTCATGGCGCACAGTGTCAAAGTACGCCTTCAGATCCAGGTCGATGACACGAGTCTTTTTCTCAATAATCGCCTGCTTTACCCTCGCCACGGCCTCGTGAGCCGTGCGCTTGGGCCGATACCCAAAGGAACCATCCTGGAAGTCAGCCTCGAAAATCGGCTCCAAAATAAGCTTGAGAGCCCCCTGGACCACACGATCCCTGATCGTTGGAATCCCAAGGGTCCTGGTTTTGCCGTTTCCTTTGGGAATTTCCTTCTTACGGTTTCGCATGGGCCAGTAAGTGCTGGTGACTAACTCTTCACGGATCTGTGCCAGGAAATCCCCGACCCCACCATTCTCGATGTCCTTAAACGTTACACCATCGATACCGGGCGCACCGTTGTTTTGTTTGGCCATCGAGTAGGCTTGCTCAAGCGTTTCCAGCTTGCATACGTGAACGTATAGTCCCCAGAATCGCCAAGACGTGTCAGCCTTCGCCTTGATATAAATCCTTCTCCTCAGGTCTTGCAGATTAATAGACGTCTTTATCATCCCGTCCCTGCCTCCCGTCTTGGTTTAGGAATGCCAACAGCAGAGTACCTTCGCTCCCCGGGCATTACCCCAGTTCATCGCTATTACGTACTCATCCGCCACCCTCTCGTCTTCGACCCACTTCCCGGTGTGACCGGTTATAAGGTCTACCTTTCTCCGGCCATTTCTAGCCGGGACGAGGAGGGCTTCTCCAGTTGCTTAGTGTGTCCTTGCCAACGTGCCGTTGCTACCACCCCGCCGGAGGGACCGATCCGACGGCCAGTTCAGGATCAGTCCTGCTGTTTTCGCCCTACGGTTGAGGGCTCAACCTCCGAGGCTACGCATTTTCGAGGCCACCTGCGCATTCACTTTCGTTACGGCCCGCTGACTCGCTCACCATCCAAATGATGGCTTTGTCGATGGGCTTCAGGTGATCGGTTTCCCTGACACCTGCCATCCAAGCTACAGGGCTCTGACCTATTACCCTTGTGGGACTAACTCCCACCGAACACACCAGCCTTAGCTGGACACACAACCGTGCATGCGCACTGTGTCCATGAGCCGTGCAAGCCCCTGCACGTCCCCAACGTTTCTGGCTGCGAGCTGGCATGGTTCAGCTGCGCCCGCTCCGTCCATGACTCTGCACAGGCCGCTAACGATGAGTCCAACCCCGCCCCGCGCCCGCGCTTCGTAAAAAGCAATGATGTCGTCGTTTACGCCGCCCCCCGCCGCAGCAAGGTTGACTCCCATGGCCGTCATGGCCACGCGGTTCTTGATCTCCAGTCCACCAATCCGTACCGGGCTGAACAGTTTTGGAAACATTTCCGTTACCTCCTCCATTGTCAATGAAGACCAAAGGCGCCCATGCAAGGCCGAGCCTCATACGTGATCAAATTGCCTGCTGTTCTCCGGTCGCTTCCATTATTGCTGCCTTCCGCATGAGGGAGACAAGTACAAAAAGGAGGGGGCCCATTATTAACAGGATACAGGCAACAACTGGAAGAGACAAAAAACCCGGCAAGAGCATGGATATGCCGAAGACTATCGCTAGCGAATTCATCGCCAGTTGAGTCCCCGCAAGTTTTCTTATAATCGGGGGAACAACAATTGGGATTTCCAGGGAGGTCTTGATTTCATGCTTTCTCGCAAGAAGCCGTCTGATAAAAAATACGACTCCCCCCAAGACGTTCAGAAGCCCCAGGAGTATCTGAATCATTCCTGTCAGCAGACCGGGAACGACGCATGAAACTACTCCCAAGCTGGCAAATACAATACCAATGGTTATCATGAACCATGAGCGCTTGTACTGGCCGAGCGGAGTGTCTCCCAGGGTCATCACCTGGATGGCCATAATGGTCAGAAGCAGACCCAACTGGCCATCTGGTGAGAAAGGAAGCATGCGCAGACCAATCGGAAAGAGTAGTAATCCAAGAAGCGTGTTAAGAATTCCCAAGAGTATAAAGATTGCCAACGAAAGAGGAAGAGACGCCTCCTGGAACAAGATAAAACGTCCTTGTGAATCAGCCCTGTCTAAAAGCCGTATAGCCGATGCAGGGTCATCTGGCTTTTCAGATCCATACGTCCTGAAAACCTTCCAGATACACCATGACAAATAGAAGAAACTCACGCCGTAGAAAGAGAGAATAATCGCCGTACGTGGGTCTGCTCTGAGTGAAGGAGAAAGTGTTATCAGCCCTGAAATGATTGTTAAGGCATAGACAAGGGCGCACGCTACGGTTAGTTGGCGCAATATTCCCGGAACTTTTATCCACATCCTCGCCTTTTTTTCAGAAACGCAGAACTGTACGGAAAGAATCATGCCTCCGGCAAAAAGGACTATTCCAACCAGTTCGCGGATAAAATTTGTGAAGTA
>JAPLJJ010000173.1 GCA_026388665.1 Deltaproteobacteria bacterium | reverse complement strand
TTTTGGCAGTTCTGCTTCACTATCTTCAGACACTACCGTTCCAGAATCAAGCCTCTCTGAGCTTATGTTGAGGTGCTTCGCTCAGGAGGACCAATCTCTGTTTCTATAAAGACCCTGGCCGGCGCTCCATCGCCCTCCAGAATCTTCAAGGGTAAACAGTAAATTCGGCATGGTCCCACCGGGGCGTCAAGCAAGTCCAGCCCTTCCACAATGAGTGCGCCAGTGGACAGGAGAAGTTTGTGAGCGGGGGCATGCTCATCGTCGTGCCTATCAACCGACAGATAGTCAATACCAACAAGTTTTACGCCTCGTTCAATCAGGAGTTCCGATCCGGATTCCGTGATGTAAGCGTAATCACCCCTAAACCTTGATTCTCGAAGTTTTCTGCTGTTATCGGTTTTGAGGAAGACACGCTTTTCGTCGGTGAGTTCGGATTTTTGAAGCGCTTGCCGGCTAATAACCTTTGTTCCTCTCATATCAAGTATGATTCCAGTACCGATCAGGACATCCAGCGGCACAGTGTCAACAGTTTCCCCGCCATCCAGGTAATGTGCGGGCGCATCCAGATGAGTGCCCGTGTGTGTGGTCATGGAGAGCAGAGACAGATTGAACGCGTCTCCATCTTTTCGCGAAAATACAGGTACTATCAAAAAAACCGGGTCCCCGGGAAAACTCAACATCCCGTTGCGCAATGTTAGGCTGACGTCGAATATGGCCATGAATGTCTATGAACTTGAAAGCACAGATGCCCGGGGATGCCAAACACTACATCGATCAGGCTCGGTCTCACCCTTGAGCACTACAGTAGCTCAAGCTTTGACCCAACTCCATGCATCATCAAGCTGGTCAGCGGGGTAGGTCTTTATTTCGGCTGAAACTAAATGAGATGCGATCTTCGTACACCATTCGGCCCACTTGGGACCGCCTACAACCGCGATCTTCTCGAAATCACTCTTGTGTTTAATCCCGAATTTGGCATCGTCCCACATGGCGCCCAGTTCCCAACCTTGGAAGCCCTCGTCCATGAAGTAGAGACACCTGATCTTACCGTGTTCTTTGATCAGGTTCTCCAAAGCTGGTACGAAGATCTTCTCGTAGTCTTCATCAGTTGCCTTGCCCGTCAAGCGCACTCCGAGAGTCTTCCCTTGGGATTTCGGTAGAACTTCTATCATCGTTAGCCTCCTTTTGGCATTGGCCCAATTCTATTCTTCGACAAAGACCATACCATCTCACATCTCTCTGGGCCAAGCACAAAAACCGCAAACAACGATGGGAAGGCTGAAAGATGAATTCACGCCCCAGTCGAGTAGGAGCATAGGCCACCTGCCAACAAGATCCGACGAGCACACCTAGTATGTGGTTAGCGGCGCCTTTATTTCATCATGCCTTCGCTATGCCATGCCGCCGATTATTAAAAGTGGCGGACGCGGTTCGCTACGGCTACATAAACTTGTTCATGGAGCATCAAAAGCGTTTTGAATAATCTCGACATCAAGATTAGGGCCCAAGGTCACAATCACGACGTCAAATCTCATTGGAGAATCGATCGGTTTGCTGAGGATGTAGAACTTGGCCGCTTTGATCACCCTTTTGATCTTGCGTTGATCCAAAGTAAACAGCGGATTTATGGCTTCCTCGGAATGGCGAGATCGAACTTCGACGAAAACGAGTTCGCCTGAGTGCATTGCAATGAGATCGATCTCACCGTATCTGCAAAAATAGTTTCTGATTATGATTTGATAACCAAGTTCGATAAGTCTCTGTTCCGCTATAAGTTCCGCCCGAGCCCCTCTGGCTCGAGTCGGAAGCGGGGGATCCATTTTTGGGTTTGAAGGAGTGATAATCTAATGCCTTTCCGCCATCATCTTTTCGTGGAGCCTTTTCGCCTGTAGTGAGAAAGCTTCAAGCCTCGCCTCAATAATCTGCGGGAAAGCGTTGCCATCTGTCTCTATCGCGAGAAAAGGCAGCTTACGATCAGGGCTCTTAAATATGGGGCTGTTCATGTTTGGTCCTGAACCGTTATTGCCCATTGAAGCCAGTTTTTCACC
>JAPLJJ010000160.1 GCA_026388665.1 Deltaproteobacteria bacterium | reverse complement strand
GGTTCATTCATATTCTAAATGGGAAGAGGGTTCTGGAAGTGGGACATATAATTATCCCACTCCCGAATTCTGAAGCAGAATAATTATTCGGCCAGGATGGCTTTTAGTTCTTTGTTGAACTCAGGAATCACCTTGAAAAGGTCACCGACTATTCCATAATCGGCCTTCGTAAAAATAGGCGCTTCAGGGTCCTTGTTTACTGCCACTATAACCTTTGAAGACCCCATGCCGGCGAGATGCTGAATTGAGCCGGAGATTCCACAGGCTATGTAAAGATTCGGTGTAACCGTCTTTCCGGTTTGGCCGACCTGATCGGAGTGTTTTCTCCAGCCTGCGTCAACGGCTGCTCGAGACGCGCCGACAGTGGCTCTTGGACCAAAGATCGCAGCCATTTCTTCTATCAAGGTGTAATCCGGGCCGCCCATGCCTCTACCGCCGGATACAATGATTTCAGCCTCTGTGAGATCTACCTTGCCGCTTGCGTCAAGGTTAAGCTCTTTGGTTACGTACGTAGATCGGTCTGTGTCTACGCTGAAAGAAACTTTTGAAACCGCACCAGATTTAGGAACTTCTGCCGTTTCCAGGACGTTAGGTCTGGCAGTCGCGATCTGTGGAGCCCCTGTAGCTGACCACTCGGCAAAACACTTTCCCGCGTACATTGGCCTTTTGCCTATGAGTGTCGAACCCTCAAGCCTGAAGGAAATACAGTCCGCTATTGCGGCTACTCCCAGTTTCGCTGCTGTTCTCGGGGCCAGGTCTTTTCCTTGCATAGTTCTCGGGGCCAGGTCTTTTCCTTGCATAGTGTGACTCATCAACACAATTTCAGGTTTTGTTTCGGTGATCAAATGAGCCAGAGCCTGCCCAAAATATTCGGAGTTATAGGTTTCCAATTCAGGGGCCTCGACACAGTACACGGTGTCTACCCCGTACTTGGCCAAATCAGCGGCGAAAGACTCCAGACCCGGGCCGATGAGGGCCGCTCCGAGATCTCCTCCAAGCGCGTCCGCCAATTTCCTTCCCTCACTGGCTAATTCAAAAGCCGATTTCTTTATCTTGCCTGCCTTAATTTCAGCATATATTAGAACCTTTGACATTTTATTAAAGCCTCCATGTTAATAACCAATCGCTGGGTGTTGTTTAATTGTCAGATTACCTTAGCCTCAGATCTCAGGGCCTGTACAACTGTCTTGGCCACATCCTGTGGCTCCATACCTTCAAATTTCTTGCCTGCCTGACGCGCTGCAGGCATGGAATAATTCTTCGCCTGAAGTTTTGGTTCTGGAGAAACACCCAGATCAGACAAAGTCTTTTTGTCGATAGGCTTCTTCTTTGCCTTCATAATTCCCGGCAATGAAGCATATCGGGGTTCATTCAGTCCTTTTTGAGAGGTGACGACACAGGGTAGGGGGGCTTCTACCGTTTCTTTCCCGCCTTCAATGTCACGTTCGCAAACGACCGTTTTTTTGTCAGCGGAGACTTCCACCTTTGTTACCAGTGTAACCTGCGGGATTTTCAGCAATTCGGCAACCATGGCCCCAGTTTCGGCAAAATCGTCATCAATTGCCCGGTGTCCACAGAATATTATGTCATATTCAACATTGGCGGCAGCCGCAGCCAACGCTTGCGCTACCAAGAAAGGATCGCCATTATTGAGGGCCTCGTCACCAACGTGAACGGCACGATCCGCTCCCATAGCCAATGCGGTACGTATTGCCTCGACACATCGGTCCGGGCCAATGCTTAATATGACGACCTCACCGGCCTTGAATTTCTCCTTAAGCCGTAACGCTTCTTCAACGCTGAATTCATCATAAGGATTGATGACATATTTTATGCCGTCCGTCACAATCCCTGACCCGTCAGCGTTAACCTTAATCTGTGTTTCCGTATCAGGGACCTGCTTGAGACATACCAGAGATTTCACTTCTTGCTCTCCTTTTAAATTGACTTACAAGTTATGTATGTATTGAACTTCCTCAGACCTATGGAACCAATAATATTAGAGAAGGATAGTGAGGTGAGTCAAGCGAAATAGAGTGAAGATTGATTCATAAATCAATTTTCTCGACTAAACCGGCCTGCCAAGGGATTCACCGACTGGAGTTAACTCTTTTCTCCATGTCCGAGATTTCCTCTTGAAGCCGTGTTCGCAGATTGGAGGAAGGCTCAATTTTAAGGGCCATACGATACCAACGAAGCGCCTTATCAAATTCGCCTTTCTGTCTGGATATATGTCCGAGGTGTTTGAGGGCCATATAGTTATTGGTATCCGTGGCTATTATGGCGCCCAAATCCTTTACGGCCTCGTCGTACCTGCCCAGTTGCTCAAGGATGTAGGCTCGATTTCCGAGGGCGCTAAGCATCCTCGGATTCAAATCCAGGATTCTGTCAAGGTCCTGCAATGCGCTTTCATGTTCACCCGTGTCAAAATATAGGGCTGCGCGATGAATTAGCGCATTTGTATTTTTGGAATCAACGGCCACAGCCTTAGTAAAGTCTTTTATCGCGCGGGAAAAGTCACCGACAAGCCGAAAAGCCATGCCTCTAGCCACGTAAACGGAATCCAGGTTTGGGTCAATTTTTAGGGCCCGGTCGAAATCTGCAATCGCTCGATCGTATTTACCCTGGATCATCATCACCTTGCCACGATTATAGAAGGCGGCAGGATTCTTACTTGAAGCTTTGATGGCAGCGTCAAAGATTGACAATGCCTGGTCATACGCGTCGGAGTTCGCCTTTATGACAGCTCGGCGCGTAAGTTCGACGGATTTCGCCTCGTCACCAGCGGTAGAAGGGCCCTGGCTTTTCTTGGCTGCATATAGTGGTCCTGTCAGCAAAACAACACAAATTAGGCTCGAAAGTAATAGTCTGGAATATTTCATGATAATTCACTGATTCATTTTTGAAGTTACGCCCGTATGTCGGGTCAAAGCGGAAGCAGGCGCAGGAGCGCCTTCTCGTAGAAAGAAAGCAAAGAAATCCTTGGTGTAACTGTCGTCATATCTATTAAGCGTATAATTGGCCTGTTCCGGTGACAGTTTAGCTTTTCGAACCATGTTCCCAAAAATATCTCTTATGTAGAGGTTAGCCACGATGTTATCCGGATTCGCATCAGCGTGAAGTCCTCTTTCGCATCCGGCTAACACGAGGGCCTTAGCTACATCTTTGCTTCCTATATGGTGCCCGATCGCGAAAACCAGGTTACCATCTTTCCTGATTCCAAACGCGCTTCGATGAGCTACAAACCATGCGTGTTTTCCGTCTAAGTCTTTTCCTCCGCCACCGAGCAGGAACCCGAGTCCGATCTCGGAATCTTCGACTCTACCTTTGCGAAGCACAGCTTGCACTACCATGCCATCTTTCACGATGAGGTGCCGGAGCTGTCTCGCGTCTTGTACAAACTCCGCAGGGATGTCGGGTGTCCACTCCCTTATATCAACCGAGCCATCCTTATACACGATGAGGGACGCCATCCCATTGAGCATGGGATATACCATTTTGCCCCGAAAAATGGCTCCAGCTCCTTTTGAATGCCGTTGCATCCACATTGCGTTGGTAACGGCCATTATCTTTGAACGCATGTCGGATTCGACTTCCGAATTCCCTTTAGAAGCGGCAGGTTCCTGGGAACCTACGTAATAGCGCATTGACGTCATGCTCATGTCGATGACCATCATGTAGACAACGGCGTTCGGGAAGTCGACACTTGGCCTGTAAAAGGTCTTATATACTATTGGTCGTCCGCTACTATTTCTGGGAGAGCCCGAAGATTCCCATACACCTTCTCCCTGCAGAGCGGGCGAGGTGTAAAGTGGTTTTATGTTATCCAGCTTCAGCATGTCCAACGGGTCACGCGCAAGTAAGTTAAATTCGCCGCGTTCCGGTAAAATTACAGTATCATCCGCGATTTTTCCGGCGGTTGGATCATCCGGAGCTTTTTCTTCCACCGCCTGGTCTGTAGATTGCTTGGTATTGGAGTGTGGAGACTGAGCTACAGGACCATGAGAATTTTTCTTAGCCAGCAGTGTCCCAAGGGTTTTGTCGGGAGGTTCGGCAAGGACTAAGGAAGCTGAAACAAAACAAATCAAGGACAGTGTAAATGCCGTAAGTGCTCTTGGCAATTCGATAACCCTCTTGAAATAGTTTGTCAAAATATAATACTTCAATTTGAATTATTTCTTAGAATGATAACCTAAAATACAAAAAAATTCAATATTAAAGCGCCATAACTATCTATTAAGCTGAAAGAAGCCGTCCCATCATAAAAGGACTTGGCCTGGGGAATGTCTTGAATCGTTAGCGACAGGGAATGCTTTTGGGCTATGAAATGCCGATTTATACCATTTCGTGTTTGAACAGGTAACTTGCAAATAGCGTTATGACGGTGACCCTTCACTACAAGTGACGCGGAGCCGTCAAATCTTCGTTCAGGCCCCCCGTC
>JAPLJJ010000150.1 GCA_026388665.1 Deltaproteobacteria bacterium | reverse complement strand
TCCATTGATCGCTACAATGACAGTGTAACCGGCGTTTGTCAGAATTTTCCGCTCCAATTCAGCGACCGGAATATTATCCTCTACCACTAAGATTGTTTCCTCCCCTCCTGATTTAACCGTTGGCACAACAGTTTTCGCTGTCATCCGAGACGCTTCGATGGCCGGGAAGTAAATCTTGAACTCGGTTCCTTTGCCAGGTTCACTCTCACAGGTTACGTGACCGCCTTGCTGTTGCACGATGCCCTGTACCACAGAAAGGCCGAGCCCGGTTCCTCTTGTCGAACCCCTTTCCTTCGTAGAAAAGAACGGGTTAAATATTTTGACCAGCGTTTCTTTATCCATTCCACGACCGGTATCCGAAACCGAGAGAATCACATAGTTACCGGGTTTGAGCCGATACTGGGATCTGCAATATTCATCGTCCAATGATACGGTTTTCGTTGCGATCTTCAGGCGACCACCGTTCGGCATGGCTTCTGACGCATTGATAGCCAGGTTCACAATAACCTGATCCAGTTGATTATGGTCCGCACGAATCGTCGCAGGCCCATCCACCAAGTCCAGGTCAACTTGAACCGCCTGGGGTAGCGTTCGAGATAATAGTGTGGTCAATTGACTGATTTGATGATTGAGGTCTAACGGGACCGGGAATATAGGGGTTTGTTGCCCGAAAGCCAGTAGCTTCTTGACCAGGTCCGCCCCGCCCTTACCTGTTTCAATGATCGTTTGAAGCTCCTTGTAGCCCGGTTCTCCCTTTTTCTTATCATCCAACAGGATCTGAGAATAGCCCAGGATAATCTGAAGCATGTTGTTAAAATCGTGGGCTATCCCACCGACCAGGGTGCCTAGGGCTTCCATCTTTTGGGATTGAAAAAGCTGGGCCTGAAGCGCCTCTTTCTCTTGTTCAGCCCGCTTGCGCTCTGTGATGTCTTCGGATATCCCGAGTAAATATTGGGGGTTTCCCAGATCAGCAAAAACAGATATTTTCTTGGTATGCAGTAGTCTTTCGCCACGATGCCTGGTTTGAATTGTCTCCTCAAGTATTTCGACAAGTTGACCATGGTGAAGAACCTCCCGGTCCTTCCCCGTAAAGAAATCCGCTTCGTGCTTAGGAAAAATGTCATTGTCATTTTTACCTAACAACTCTTCCCTTGAATATCCCAGCAGATCTTCCCCAGCCTTGTTGAATCGCACGAATCGAAGATTCTCAGCCTCCTTGACGAAAATCATGTCCGGGATGTTTTCCACAATTTGGTGGAGGAACATCTCGCTCTTCTCGAGAGCCTCTTCGTATCGCCTGCGCTCGACCAGAGTGTTGGCAAGTTTCAGATTGCTGTAGCTCAGTTGACCGACGAGGGATGCGAACTTCGAATAGAAGGTCATCACGGTGTCAACTTTTTCCCTGCTCCATTTCGGAACCTTGTTCAAGGCGACGAGGTATTCATCCCTGTCAAATCCGTAATGCTCAGCCTGCTCGATGAATACGTCCAAATCAGGAACTTCATCCTCGAAAAAAAACTGCCCAAGGAAAAGATTGGCAACATGCTTGCCACCCAGAAAAATGGGGGTAACAATGTCCCACATTTTGTTCTTGCATTTATATAAGTGATACTCGCCTTCCTTAACGTTCTGGGTTAGATAGAGATCACTTTCAATACAGTTCTTGTGCGCCTGAGGATGGACACGATGGAATTTCGTACAGATATCCTGCCATCCGGTGGAAACTAAAATATCCCCTGTCAAATCAAGAATAGCCATTCCAATATTCGTGAGCTTGTAAAAGTCATCCATGAGGGACTGGATTTGTTGAACATCGATGATCTTACCGAATCCTGACGGCTTGATTTCCTGGTCAGCGGAGAACACTCCTAGCAGATTTGTCTCCATATTTTCTTCACTCTCCCAAAAAAATTGAACCATCTCAAACGACTTATGCACAAACCCCTTAACAAAGGGCCTGATGTCTCTGTACTCATCACTTGGAGCATAACCACTGGCTATTAGCGCCTTAACCGACGGGCCAATCTTTAACAGTTCCCGATTAAGAAGACGGGACTGTCTTTTTCTCAGACGACTGAGGCGCTGCGACGGTCGGGAAATAAACCTTGAACTCACTTCCCTCTTCCAACTGACTCTCACACGTAATATGCCCACCATGCTGTTCCACGATACCCTGTACCACAGAAAGACCAAGCCCGGTTCCTCTTGTCGAACCTTTTGGCTTTGTTGAAAAGAACGGATCAAACACCCTATCCAGGATTTCTTTATCCATTCCACGACCGGTATCCGAAACCGAGAGCATCACATAGTTGCCGGGTTTCGCTCCATGATGGGATCTGCAATACTCATCGTCCAATAAGATAGACGTCGTTGCGATCCTCAGTCGCCCGCCGTTCGGCATGGCATCTGACGCATTGATAGCAAGGTTCATGATGACTTGATCTATTTGATTAGGGTCCGCATGAATCGTCGCCGATCCATCGGCCAAATCGACGTCGAATTGAACCACCTGGGGAAGAGTGCGAGATATTAGTGCGGTCAGCTCACGAATTTGATGATTAAGATCCACGGAGACCGGTCGGATGCTGGCTTCCTTCCCGAACATGAGCAGTCTATTGACCACGTCAGCGCCACCCCGAACATTGTTAACTATGTATTGAAGTAAATGGTAATCCGGATCATCCTTGCTTTTTTCAGAAAGCATCAGTTGAGAGGCACTAAGAATTATCTGAAAAATGTTGTTGAAGTCGTGGGCTATACCCCCGACAAGAGTGCCTATTGATTCCATCTTTTGAGATTGAAGAAGTTGAGCCTGAAGGGCCTCTTTTTCCTGTTCGGATTTAAGCTGGTCCGTGATGTCGGTAATCACAGCTATGGCCAACTTCTCGGACGCCAAAGGGTCGATAAGTTTCATTCTAATTTTAGCGTTAAAGACTGAACCGTCCTTTCGGCGAAACTTAGTTTCCACGTGGGAAACCTTTCCAGTCTCCAGATCAGCGTACAAAGCTCGCCCAGAGATTTCGTATTCCTCGTCTGAAGGATAAAGCATCGCTGCACTTTGCCCTAGGAACTCTTCTTCGTTCACAAATCCGAACATTCTCGCCCAGGCGTCATTCGCCCACTTTATTTTCCTATCTTGAGTCAAACCGATCCCGACAGGAGAAGTGGACAAGACGCTTCTAAGAAGACCATCACTCTTGCGTAGCTCATCCTCTGTTCGCTTGCGTTCGGTAATATCAAGGAAATATTCAATCATTTTTACGAACTTCCCTTGACTATCGAAAATGGGATAGGCGTGAACTTCACAATTCCTAGGTTTGCGATCTTTGTCGAAATGGATATGTTCCATAATCACGGGCTTGCCGGTCTTTCGGATTTCTTGAAGAGGGCAAGGATATTCAGATCCCGAGCATGGTTCACTCCTAAGGTGTGTAAGACCGTAGCACGTGGCCGATCCTTGAGGATTGGCAAGCCGAGAGGCGGTATTAGCCAGAGATAAGGAATAATCTTCGGCATCAATAACATAGAAAGGATGAGCTAATGACTCCAGGACGGTATGAAGAAAATCGTTTTGTTCCCGAATCTTTTTTTCAGCGAGTTTGTGTTCACTTTCCGATCGCTTAAATTCGGCGTTTGTTCGCCGTAATTCAGCTATCTCCCTTAAAAGTTCGTCTTCGATTTTATTATGACTCGTCATGGACCTTCTCTCCCAGCAAAACACCATAAAAAATAGTACGTAATGGCCTTGACAAAATGACAACTGGTGGCGCCGAATGTGACCCAATCAATCTTTGTCCAAGATCTCACGAACCGCCCTGAGCATTTTATTTGCATCATGAGGCTTATGTATGGATCCCCTAGCTCCTAAGTCAATCGCGAGCTTCGTTTGTTCGTCCGCATGAGACACCCCCGTTTCTATAAGGACCTTGACTCCAGGATTAAGCCTGAGAAGTTCCTCAAGGCACTTCTGTCCGCCCATCTTAGGCATCACTAGATCGAGAATTACCAATGATATCCTGCCGGCTTCCCGTTTGTACAAATCGAGGGCTTCCTGGCCATCACAAGCGGTCATTCCCTAAAGTGTTTTCACATCCCATGAAGATGACCCGAGGCGGATTTCTGAGACACAACCCGTCTCTAAGAGCCAGGAAAGCCAAGTTATGCACAATTGAAGGATATGCGGTGTAAAACTCAAAATGGTGTTCATTCAGGACGGAAAAATACAATAAAAGCGAATTATTGAAGCTAGCTTCTCCCCACTTGTATCAATCCACTATCACATTCGGCCAAACTTTGCAAGAATAACGGCGATTTCAAAATAACTACTGTTTGGTTGATCCTCGGCATCCTACTCCCTATCCAACACAGAACGCGCCTCGCTCAGTAGTTGAACTATCGCAAACGGCTTATGCACAAACCCCTTAACAAGGGGACTGATCTCTTTGAGTAACTCATCTTCTGGAGCATAACCGCTGGCTATTAGCACTTTG
>JAPLJJ010000204.1 GCA_026388665.1 Deltaproteobacteria bacterium | reverse complement strand
TCTGAATACTATTACTAATCGCCTGGTATCTTTAAGTGAATAATTAATAATTTGAGTAGACGTGAGTCGGGAATTAGGCACAATTACAATTATGTTGTCGGGTGTCCGAATCTGAGTATTGAGCAGTTCAATTTTTTCAACAGTCCCCTCGGTTTTGCCAATTTGAATATAGTGCCCCACACTAAAGGGCCGGAAAAGAATCATCAGCAATCCGGCTGAAACATTTGCCAAATGTCCTTTCATAGCGAAGCCGGTGGCAAAACCGGCCGCTCCGACGAGGGCTATGAGAGAGCTGCTGTCTACTCCCAGCTTATGAATGGTCTCAATGAACACTAGACCGTAAAGGATTACCTGTATAGCGCTGTTAACGAAATGGATGATGGTCGGTTCTATTTTTTTCGCTATGAGTAAACGATTCGCGATATTTCTTATCCGCTTGACCACCCACATCCCTATAACAAGCACAATTGTAGCGGCAATTACTCGTCATACAAAAGAACCCAATACTTCCCAAATCTCTTTATCTGTAAATCTCCACATAGACATTGTCCTCGTAATTTCCTAGTAGCCTAATTTTCTTTTATAGCAGTTTGGACAATTTTAACAAACACAGCCGCTTCGCATCTCATGTTACCAAAATGTACATCTTGGTACATTATTGTAAACATTGTAAGTCTTTGTCATTCCTTCCTGTTATGGCGCTCTTTATCCTTAAACTAAATAACTAAATGATAGCAAATTGTTACAATCTTTTTATGACCGATCCATCTAAATGGCACGGAGGTTGCCTTACTTTGGCAAAAAACAGCGAGAGGTCAAAAAACAAGACACAATGAGAAAAATAGCAATTTACGGCAAAGGTGGTATCGGCAAATCTACCACAACACAGAATACAGTAGCCGGCCTGGCTGAAATGGGACGTAAAGTCATGGTAGTGGGTTGCGACCCAAAGTCGGACTCGACCCGTCTTCTGCTGGGAGGCCTTGCCCAGAAGACGGTACTCGATACACTTCGAGCTGAAGGTGAAGACGTGGAACTTGATGAAATCCGCAAGGTCGGTTTCAAAGGCACAATTTGCGTGGAATCAGGTGGACCTGAACCGGGCGTAGGTTGCGCAGGGCGTGGAATTATAACCTCCATCAACCTGCTCGAACAGCTAGGAGCCTACGATGAAACGCTCGATTACGCATTCTACGATGTCTTGGGCGACGTTGTCTGCGGTGGTTTTGCGATGCCTATTCGAGAAGGCAAAGCTCAGGAAATCTACATCGTCGTCTCGGGTGAAATGATGGCCATGTACGCAGCCAACAATATCTGTAAAGGTATCGTGAAATTTGCCGAAGCCGGTGGCGTGCGATTGGGAGGCCTAATCTGCAACAGCAGAAAAGTCGACTTTGAACAGGAAATGATTGAAGCCTTCGCCGAACAGTTGGGCACCCAGATGATCCATTTCGTGCCCAGAGACAACATGGTGCAAAAAGCTGAAATCAACCGGAAAACTGTAATCGAATTCGAGCCTACACATTCGCAGGCAGATGAATACAGGACTCTGGCAAAAAAAATTGAGGCGAACAAGATGCACGTTGTTCCAAAGATCATGACTACCGATGATCTCGAGAAACTGCTTATAAAACATGGTTTGGCGGGCTAACTATCGACAAATATTGAAATTCAAAAAAAGGAAAACGAGGTAAAGGACATGTTGATGATCAGATCCATAGTGAGGCCCACAAAAGTGGACAACGTGCTGGCGGCCCTAATGGAAGCCGGTTTTCCCGCAGTGACAAAAATATCGGTGGTAGGCCGTGGTAAACAGCGCGGCATAAAGATCGGAGAAATCACCTATGACGAGATCCCGAAGGAAATGCTTATCACCGTAGTGCCCGACACTGACAAAGATTTTGTAATCAAAACAGTCATAAAGGCTGCTCGCACTGGAGATAAGGGCGCTTATGGCGATGGTAAGATCTTCGTGAGCCCGGTAGATGAAGTCTACACGATTAGTTCGGGCATCAAGGAGACAGCTTCCGGCGAAATTGAAGAGGTAAAGATATGAAAGCAATTATGGCCATCATCCGCATGAACATGATGAACAAAACCAAGAAAGCGCTTTCCGACGCCGGTATACCGTCTATGACCGCCAAGGATGTCCTGGGTAGAGGCAAAGGCCTGGTTGATTACAGCTTACTTGAAGGCGCTGAAAAAGGTTACGAAGAAGCAATAGCTCAACTCGGTCACAGCCAGCGCCTGATCCCTAAGAGGCTGCTGTTCACTGTCGTTCCTGAGAAGCTCAAGAAAAAGGCGGTGACAACTATCATCAAGGTCAATCAAACCGGAAAATCCGGTGACGGTAAAATATTCGTAATGCCGATCTCAGGTTCCATAAGTGTCCGCACAGGCGAAGGGGGCGATAAAGTCCTCGATGAAATATAATTCCGGTCTCTCTCAGGAGAAAACAATGAAAGCATTGAACGAAAATATACCGCTCGAAACCGAACAAATTAACCCTCAGGAAGTTAAACAGGAACTACTAAGAAAGTATCCGACTAAAGTGGCTCGCAAACGAGCCAAACAAATAGTGGTCAACGAGGTGATCGTCGATCAGGACATGCAGGAAATTGGGGCCAACACACGAACTATCCCCGGGATCATCACACAGCGAGGGTGTACTTACGCTGGGTGTAAAGGGGTTATCATGGGTCCGACTCGTGACATAGTAAATATCACCCATGGTCCTATCGGCTGCGGCTTTTACAGTTGGCTGACACGTCGCAACCAGACCCGTCCTGATGGTCCGGAAGACGAAAACTTCATGACGTATTGTTTTTCCACGGACATGCAGGAAGAAAACATCGTGTTTGGTGGAGAGAAGAAGCTACGTGCCGCCGTCCAGGAAGCCTATGACCTGTTCAAGCCCAAGGCCATCAGCATTTTTTCAACCTGCCCGGTAGGGCTGATTGGCGACGATGTTCACTCGGTAGCTCGTGAAATGAAAGAAAAGCTTGGGATCAATGTTTTCGGGTTCAGTTGTGAAGGATACAAGGGCGTTAGCCAGTCGGCAGGACATCACATCGCCAACAACGGAATTTTTAAAAACGTCGTTGGGCTCAATGACAACGTCAAGGAAGGCAAATACAAGATTAACCTGCTTGGAGAATACAATATCGGTGGCGACGCTTTTGAAATTGACCGTATCCTCAAGGATTGCGACATCACAGTGGTGTCCACCTTTAGCGGCAACTCTACTTACGACCAATTTGCAAACGCCCATACCGCCGATCTCAACACCATCATGTGCCACCGCTCAATCAATTATGTGGCGGAGATGATGGAGACCAAGTTTGGGATCCCATGGATAAAAATTAACTTCATAGGGGGCGAGGCCACTGCAAAGTCGCTTCGAAAGATCGCCAATTATTTTGAGAATGAAGAACTTAAGCAGCGAGTCGAAGAGGTAATCGTCAGGGAGATGCCTGAAGTCATCAAAGCTCGTGATGAAGTCAGATCACGCTGCGAGGGAAAGGTAGCCATGCTTTTTGTGGGTGGGTCCCGTGCCCATCATTATCAGGAATTATTCAAGGAAATTGGGATGAAAACCATTTCCGCCGGATATGAGTTTGCACATAGGGACGATTACGAGGGACGGACAGTGCTGCCATCCATTAAAGTCGACGCGGATAGCCGTAACATCGAAGAACTGGAAATCCACCCTGACCCTGAAAGATTCCGGCCCCGTAAAACGGATGAACAACTGAAAAAGCTCCAAGATGAAGGTTTCCGATTCAAAGACTATGACGGCATGATGAGAGAGATGTCCGATCGGAGCTTGGTGATTGACGACATAAGCCAATACGAATCGGAGCAACTAATTGAAATTTACAAACCAGCCATCTTTTGTGCAGGCATCAAGGAGAAATTCGCCATCCAAAAGAAAGGCGTCCCAATGAAACAGCTCCATAGCTACGATTCAGGAGGCCCATACGCCGGCTTCAAGGGGGCTATCAATTTTTATCGAGAGATTGACAGAATGGTGAATAGCCAGGTGTGGAAACATATCAAGGCTCCCTGGCAGGAAAGCCCCGAACTAGCGGCCAAATACGCTTGCGATTGAGCCGAAAAGGAAGGAACAGACCAATGTTACTGCGACATACTCCAAAAGAAATTACTGAACGAAACGCCTTGACTATCAACCCGGCCAAGACCTGCCAGCCCATTGGCGCCATGTACGCCGCTCTGGGTATTCACGGTTGCCTCCCGCACAGTCATGGCTCGCAGGGTTGCTGCGCATATCATCGAAGCGCTCTTACACGTCATTACAAAGAACCGGTAATGGCCGCCACCAGTTCCTTCACCGAAGGGGCGTCGGTCTTCGGCGGACAGGCGAACCTGGTGCAGGCGATAGATAACATTTTCACCATCTACGAACCGGAAGTGATAGCCGTTCACACTACATGTTTATCTGAGACAATCGGCGATGACATTCCTCAGATTACACGCAAGGCCGAGGCGGACGGCAAAATCCCTGAAGGCAAATACGTCATACATGTGAATACACCGAGTTATGTTGGAACGCATGTGACCGGATTTGCGAACATGACTAAAGCAATGGTCGATTATTTTGCGGAGTCCACGGGGCAAAAGATTGATCAGATCAACATTATACCAGGTTACGTAGAACCATCCGACATGGAGGAAGTTAAACGAATAGCCGAAATGATGGGCGTACGCGTTGTAATGTTTCCCGACACATCCAAGGTGCTCAATGGGCCTCAGACCGGCAAGTACGAGATGTTTCCCAAAGGCGGCGTGACAGTGGAAGCCCTTAAAAGCGCCGGGGACAGCATGGCCACCATAGCGCTCGGACGTATGGCTTCAGGTCCTGCGGCCAGGGCCCTTGACACAAAATGCGATGTGCCGTGTGAAATCCTCGATCTGCCGATTGGGTTCAAGGCAACCGACCGATTTGTGGACACCCTAAGAAAAACCCTTGGGCTGACCGTGCCGGACAGCCTCAACAATGAGCGCGGCCAGATGTTGGATATTGTTACCGACATGCATCAGTACTTCTACGGGAAAAAGGTTGCGCTGGCCGGCGACCCGGACCACCTGATCGCCCTAACTGAATTCCTTGTTTCGATTGACATGTGGCCGATCCACATTGTTACCGGCACAT
>JAPLJJ010000263.1 GCA_026388665.1 Deltaproteobacteria bacterium | reverse complement strand
TGTCATACTGTCTCCGGGGACTTAACAAAAGGTGGGGGAGTGACCTATGAGAGAGCTTTTCATCTAGCCACGGCTAAAGAGTCATGTGCCGGCTGCCACACTACTTCTAAGAAAGACAAGACATGCTCAGGGTGTCATCAATGGATGTCGGCCAAGGAATTGCCTCAGTCTTCGTGCCCTGTGTGCCATAAAGGTCCGCCAGAAGGCAAATTGATCGAGGCGCCGATAATTCCCTTGAGTCTCGACAAGGAAAAAGTTCCTGAAAAGGTCGTGATCAAGACCATAGAAAAGGAATTTAAGCCGGTTGACTTTCCACATGCCAAAATAGCGAACAAATTAAATGCATACTGCAATAACAGCAGCCTAGCCAGAACGTTTCATGCTCCAAAAGGTGAAATGACATTATGTCTGGGTTGTCACCACAGACTGGAATCAAGTGGAAATAAAACCAACAAATTCCCTGCGTGCGCAACCTGCCATAGCCGGCCATTTGATCCTAAAGACCTGGGTAAGCTTGGAATCCTGGGGGCATACCACCGTCAATGCGTTGGATGTCATGAGGCGATGAATCAAAAACCTTTGGCACTGGAATGCGTCAAATGCCACGCGGAAAAACAAGATATGAAAAAGGTTGAAATGCCGGCTACAGGCAAAGGAAACTAACAATAGTGAGCTGATAATGCCTTGATAAAAGGAGATCAATATGCCGAATATCCTGCATGAATTCTACACGTACACTAAAGGAATGGAGTACTTGGTTGTAATCCTATATCTCTTTGTATTCATCTCCTTCTGGAGGTTCTTGACCTACAAGGAGAAAGACTAGTGACTGATAATATGGTCGTTGCGCCGGATCAACAAGACCAAAAAGGAGATGGTCAATGAAGGACGCAAGTAGAAGAAACTTCATTAAAGTTCTAGCGGGTCTCGGCTTTTCAGCCACACTTGGCCGCGCTAGCTTAGCCAGGGCGGATTCCGGCCAACTACCGGGGTATCCTAATCAGTATGGGGTCCTTGTGGATACAACCGTGTGCATTGGATGTCGTAGATGCGAATGGGCCTGCAAAGAATGGAACAAGTTACCTAATCAGAAAACCCTGAAGGAATATGAAAAGGACCAAAACGTATTTCTAACGAATCGACGAACCCATGCAGATATTTACACAGTGGTAAATCGCTTTGAAAACCCGCGTGACTCGTCAAGACCAATTTATGTTAAGAAACAATGTATGCATTGTTATGAGCCTGGTTGCGCATCTTCCTGTTTCGTAAAGGCCTTTACTAAGAGACCTCAAGGAGCGGTGACTTACGACGCTTCTCTGTGTGTGGGTTGTCGCTACTGCATGGCAGCGTGTCCGTTTGATATGCCTGCGTACCAATATGACAACCCGTGGACTCCTGAAGTCACGAAGTGTACGTTTTGTTTTGACCGAATTTCCAAAGAGGGTGGCATCCCAGCGTGCGTTTCAATATGTCCTGTTGAGACCATGACATTCGGTAGGAGAACGGACCTTATTGATCTTGCGCACAAAAAAATCAGAGATAACCCAGGACGTTATGTAAACCATGTCTACGGCGAGAAAGAAATCGGAGGCACTAGCTGGCTGTACTTGTCGGCTGTACCCTTTGACAAGATCGGTTTTCGGACTGACCTAGGGACTGTACCGATACCTACCTTGAGCAAGCCATTCCTGTCATTAGTGTCGCCTGTATTCATAGTGATTCCTGCCCTGGCTATGGGCTTATACAGTTTTAAGAAACGTAGAGACCAGCTTGAACAGGATGAAATTAAGAAAGCTCTAGAGAAAAAGGAGGGCAAATAATGGATAGCGCTCCTGCGACCATGAAACTGGAAGACTCCTGGGTACAGGAAAAACTTTTTCTTGGTATGACTTGGAGGGAGTATGTCAGAAGTAATTTCACGAAATTCAATGCAGTTGTGGCTGTCATACTTCTGGTTGGAATACCGGTAATAATTTACAGACTTGTGTATGGCTTGGGCCCGTCGACCAATCTTTCGGATAATAATCCGTGGGGAATATGGATCGGTTTTGACATGCTGTGTGGGGTGGCCTTGGCGGCCGGTGGCTTTGTGATAGGGACAGCGGTACATATATTCGGAATGAAAGAATATGGTTTTCTCTTTCGCCCGGCTGTCTTGACAGGTTTTCTCGGTTATCTTTTCGCGATCATAGCTCTAACTTTTGATTTGGGACGATATTATCGACTTCCTTATCCCATGGTTGTATCCTGGGGAGTAAGTTCAGTGCTCTTTCTGGTGGCATGGCATGTTGCGTTGTATCTAAGTTGTCAGTTTGTCGAATGGTGCCCGGCTATTTTTGAATGGTTGAACATGAAGAAGGCTAGAAAAATATTTATCCAAGCGACCCTTGGGGCCACCATTTTCGGAGTCTGCCTTTCGATGTTGCACCAGTCGGCATTAGGTTCAATCTTCTTGTTGATGCCGGAGAAGCTTCATCCTCTATGGTATTCAGAATACATACCCTTGTGGTTTTTCATGTCGGCTGTTGTTGGCGGAATTGCAATGACAATAATCGAGAGCGGCGCGTCGCACAGGATTTTCAGTCATCAGATAAAACGGCATGATCCGGAGCATCTGAATCGCGTAACGCTTGGACTGGGGAAAGCAGCATCGGTAGCCCTTTTTGCTTATTTTTTCATGAAGATAATAGGGTTGGCTCACGGTAACAACTGGGCTTATTTGAATACACCTTATGGATATTTATACTTATTTGAAGTTTTGGGATTTGTTTTTATCCCTGCTATGATCTTCATGTATGCGGTCCAGAACGAATTAGTCGGGCTAGTCAGGGGTTGCGCTATAGTTACGGTCGTTGGGATCATACTGAATCGTCTGGATCATTCTATAATTGCCTTTAATTGGCATCTGCCATTGCAAGATCGGTATTATCCTCACTGGATGGAGGTTGTGCTAACCATAACAGTAGTAACCATAGGGGTTCTCACATTTCAATGGATCATGAACCGTATGCCGATACTTTACGAACACCCGGATTATGAACCGGAACACCATTAGCGGATGTTTTCGGAGGAGTATTCCATGTCCAAAAAGATTCTAGTAGTGGATGACGAGCCTCAGATCGTGAAATATTTGACTACCTTTCTCGAGGATTCGGGCTATGACACCTGTTCCGCGTCAAATGGCGAAGAGGCGTTGGAGGTCTTGAAGAAAGAAAACCCTGATCTGGTAACATTAGATTTGCAAATGCCTAATGAAACGGGTACACGTTTTTATCGCAACATGACAAAGGACAAGAAGTTTAAAGACTTACCCGTCATAGTCATAAGCGGCATTCCCGGGAGACACCTGGCTGTCACAAAACCATTCGCCGTCTTTGACAAACCGATCGACAGGGATGCTTTGCTTCAGGCAATAAAGACCGCAATAGGGTAAAGGAAAATCAGAAAATCGTAACGGGCCAAAGTGATTAATACAAAAAATTGATCAGATTGTTGGCCACAAAGAAGCTTCTTCGGTGTGAACGCTAAACCTATGCTCTGTTTGGATTTCTAGGGCGGATCGATAAGATGCTGGATTTGTCCTCTTACGACTGTTATCGCCTACTCGACGTCCTCCCCTACTATGTCACCATCCAAGACCAGGAACTGAGGATCGTCTGGAGTAATAAAGCTCATCGACGCGACTTCGGACCTGCCAAACAAAAAACGTGTCGGCAACTCTATAAGATCCACGATTCAAAATGTGTCGACTGCATAGCAAAGAAGACCTTCGAAGATGGTGAAGCCCACAGCAAGGAAATGCAGTTGACAGTCAAAAAGGGGGATAGAGTAAGTGTGATCGCTTATTCATCTCCACTTCTTGACGAGGTCAACAAATTAGCAGGGGTAATCGTAACCTCGGTAAACATTACGTCGATCAAGGAAATGCAAAAACAACTCATACTGGTTGGGCAAACCGTTGCCGGTATGGCTCACAGTATCAAGAACATAATGATGGGGCTTGATGGTGGAATCTATATAGTAAACAGCGGAATAAAAGGAAACGACCAGAAAGAAATCAAAGACGGATGGGATATAGTGCTGTTAAATTTTGACAAGCTATCACACATAGTGAAGGATATTCTGTATTGTTCTAGGGAGAGAGAACCTAATTTTGGGCTAATACATCCAAACATGGTGGCGACTGAAGTTTACAATCTGTTCAAAGACTTGGCCTCTAGATATTCGATCGAGATACGAGTCGATTTGGATTCGACATTGAAAGAAGCTGTCGTGGACCCGGAGGGTTTGCATACAGTTTTAACGAACCTGGTAACTAATGCCATGGACGCTTGTAAAATGGATTTGTGGAAGGATACCCACCTTGTGGAGATCAGGACCCGAAATGGATTTGATGGTTCAACCATAATTGAGGTAGCGGACAATGGGGTAGGAATTGACAAGGACCTGAAAAACCACGTGTTCGAGGATCTTTTTACTTCCAAAGGAGACAAGGGGACCGGCCTGGGCCTAATGGTTACTCAAAAAATAATGAGAGAACACGGGGGGAGCATTACTTTCAGATCCAGACCATCGCAGGGAACTACATTTGTAGTTACCTTTCCCCAAAGGAACCTTCCAGGAGGCGAATCCTAGTAACTTTGACATTTATTGGGGGGCGTTGCCCGGAGCTTGATTGACGGCGCCGGGCGAAATCTGATTACTTCTTTATTGCAGCCGCTCGTTTCGATGCTTTCAACGGGTTAATCTTCTGACTTTCTTCAATCTGTTTTCTGTCAATGTGAGTGGCGAAGTTACAGTCTCCGCGATTCCATTTCGAAGCGGGATTCGCCGCGACAAGGCAATACAGACCATCTTCGAAACTTGAAGTCCTATTGCACCCTTGACATCTATCGATTACGGTCAGACATAGTCCGCCGTTGAAGCTGCAACCTTTCTTTGTCATGAACGAACAATTGACACCTTTTCTGACAGTATCACACTGCATAATCTTGATCCTCCGGTGGAAGTTTGGACGATTCGGGCGCGTTCTGTTGCGCTAAAACTTTGTACTTTACAAATAATTGACTCTCTATTCAACCACAAAGTTCCAAATATAGCTAAGATGATCTAAATTTGTGGCGCTTAAGTGATGTTGCGTCTAGTTCATGGGACATCATTGTTCCTTTGCCAATTTATCTCGGATCGATGATGAGTAGGCCAGCGCGAGTAGAATCGAATTGAATTTTGTCTGGGCTGTGTCACCCCTTGATGTAAGAACAATTGGAGTGGTTCCGGGCCCTGCGGTAATAATGCCTCCGATTTCAACCATAATTCCTAGACTGCCCATTGTCTTGGAAAGCATCTTGTACAAGACGTTTGCGGTATTTATTTCTGTGGCTACCAAGCAATTTGCGTCCCCAACAATTTTGCCCTGATAATGTTTCTCTTCCGCGACATCAGGCGCGGTAGCCAAGTCAAAAGACAATGGCCCTTCCACGATTAACGGCCCGTATTTCTGTTCCAAATCCTTTGACAGAGCCTCTGCTTCTCCCGCGACCAAAGTGGCGGGTATGGCCGATGTTTCTTTTTCAACCGCCGTGATGATAGCAAGTTTGAGCGGCAAATCCGGGCTTACAACACTGCGAACTATGTCAAGTTGATTCTCGATAGCTGTTAGTAACATTCGGGCGCTTGTGAAAGCCGGATTTACGGCCGCGTCGGACAAAGCGAAAAACCGTTTGTCAGGGAACACCAAGAGTCCCGTATAGGTTGCAAGCTTTCTTCCCGGTTGTTTCAGGGGATCAACGTCCGATGCTTCTGATTTATAGATGGACAATGCTACATGAAGGATAGCGGCGGTGTCTATGCTCCCTTTCATGATAATGAAATCAGAATGGTCGACCAGGAATTTCCGGAATTCCTCGGCCATTGATTTTTTCTTGTTCGGGTCATTCACAAGAGACAGCCGGGCCTTAGATGTTTCAATCGCAGCTCGAATGTCGTCTCTATCCCCTATCAATGCTAAGTTACGCACAAGACCGTATTCTCGAGCGTTTGCCACAGCGAGTAACGCATCTTCATTGTCTGCGCCTACAAGCACCAGATTTGCAGGCTGCAACGCCCCTCGCTGGATTTCACCCGTGACATCATCCAAGAGTGAAGAAAAAGAAAACGTTTCGGTGAGTGTTCCGGATGACCCCAAGACCTGTAGCGCCTGTTTCATGCTCCTGGTTTCGAAACCGTAATTCAGACGGCTTTCTCCCTTGGCAGGATTGATGTACATTTCAAAAAGATGATTCGCTATGAGATATTCATGCTCCAGAGAATCCAGGCAAAGGACAGGGGTAAGAGGGTTATCTATGCGATCTCTAATTTTAGCGAAAAGCTTGTAAAAATACGGGTCGCTGGCCTTCATGCTCGTAATAACGATAAAGCTGGGACGTTCTGATAAATCACCGGAAGAGCACATTTCAAGCGCC
>JAPLJJ010000132.1 GCA_026388665.1 Deltaproteobacteria bacterium | reverse complement strand
GGGTGTCTACAACAATCCAGGGTGGCTGGTGAGTCAATTCGTACGCTTTGCAAGAGCGTGGAACAGTCGGCTGAGGCCGCAAGTGTTATTCAAGCCTCAAACGAACAACAGGCGGTTGGTGTAGGGCAGGTCTCCAATGCGATGAGTTATATCGACCAGGCTATGCGGCAGAATGTTGCGGGCGCGACTCAATTGGAAGAGGCGGCTCGCCAGATATCCGATCTGGGGCACTCACTCAAGGAACTGGTCGAGCGTTACAAAATGTGAAAACAGGCTAACTGATCCGGCTCCATTTTTGAAGATACTGATACGCTTCGAGAGCAGCGTCTTCAGCGGCGTGCTCGTAAGTGTACAGTTCCACTGTCACGAATCCTTCGTAGCCGATTTCTTCAATAGAATTTAATATGCCGGACAAATCAATGGCGCCATGTCCCAACATGAGGTGATGGTGTTCCCGCGTAGGGGCAATGTCTTCAAGATGAAAATGGTGGATACAGTCTTTCATACTACCGATAAGTTCGGCGGGATTTTCATTCACGCAGTAGAAATGCCCCACATCGAAGTTGATACCGAAAACGTCCGGATCAAGCTCCCGAAAAAGCTCTAGGAATTGGGAGCTGTCCTCGATGAGGAGACCAGGCTCCGGTTCGATCAAAATATGCACGCCTTTTTTTCCGGCTCTTTCCCCGACAGCCATGAGGCCTTCCTTGTAAAGCCGCAATCCTTCTTCCAGGCTCATGCCTTCGAGTGGTCCGCCCGGCTCGGTGGATATGTTGCGGGCCCCGAGTTTCTCGGCAAGATCTATGCAACGAAGAGTATAATCGACACGTTTTGCTCTCAACTCAGGATCTTCTTCGATCCAGGAAGGGTGATAGGTGTCGCCGTCGGCGTGATGCATGAATGCGTTAATATTTGATATCGCGAGACTATTATCCTCAAGCGCCGCTCGGATTCCTTTGATGTCCGTATCCGTCAGATGACGCGGAAAAGCATGAGGCACGTCGGCCATGATTTCAATCCCTTCGTAACCGATCTTTGAAACGATCCTGATCGTCTCCAAGAGATTGTGCCGAAGAAATGCATTTGAACTGAAGGCAAATTTCATGCCTTTCTACCTTTCAATATTTGAGACATTCCGAAGGAATTCCAAAGCCCGTCTCGCCGCTTCTTCCGGTTGATGCGGATAAGTGTAAAGTTCGACCGTGGCAAAGCCATGGTAGCCACTGTCGGAGAGTATATCTAGAATCTCGGCGAAATTGATGTCTCCCGTCCCTGGAATCAGGTGGTAGTGCTTCCTGTCCTTAATGTCTTCGATGTGGACATGAAAGATCTTCGAACCCAGCCCTGCAATGACCATTTTCGGGTCCTCACCAAGGACGTTGCTATGGCCTAGATCCAGGTTGGCTCCCAGGTATGGCGATCCAATCTCTTCCAGCATAGCAGCTAGTTCTTCGTAACGCTCTATTAGAAGTCCAGGTTCATACTCAATACCGATACGAACTGACAGTTCTTCTGCATATTCCACAAGCTTTCTCAGGGACTCCCGTAGGTAATCCATAGAGTTTTTGGGATCAACTCCGGGCACGGCTCGCCCTGATGTCACGCTTACACAGGGAGCGCCTATGAAACTCGCTAAATCGACGCATTTCTTGGAATAATCGATTCTCCAGCGCCTCAATTTCGTGTCGGAATTGGCAAGAGATGGCTCAAAAAGCGGTTCCCAGAATTGCCTACCGTAATAGCCCATTGCCGTGTTTGCATTGATGTTGGCCACCTTCAGGCCGGTGCGATCAACTACAGCCTTAAGCGGTTCCAGGTCAGACAGCGACAATGCATCGGCGTATAGGTGCGGCGCATCTGCCAGCAACTCCACCCCATCATAGCCGATGTCTGCAATGCGCTCTACCGCTTCAATGACGGAATATCTGACAAAGCCATTGGTGCTGAATGAGAATTTCATGTTGGCCCCAGTTAAGCACTGTCCGTTTTTTCAGCTTCTTGAACGTAATCCATGAGCATTTGAAACTGCTCATATAACCGATGCTCGTCCACGCCAAGCGGGTCCTTGAAGTAGGACGCAAGATGATGCATCAGACCAACCTCGCCCCGTCGATGGGACAACTCTGCGAAACGGACGAGGTCCAAAACCAACGGCGCTGCGAGCAGCGAGTCGTATCCCTGCCAGACAAACTGTAGCGACATTTTCGCCCCGAGAAAGCCCTTGAAGTGAATGAAATCCCATGCGGTTTTTTGATCAGCCAGAGAGGGAACGTAGTTTATATGGACCTGGGAATGGGGCGTGTAGCCGAGGATCTTCGCGAGGACGGCGTCTTTTGTCTTGAGCTTGGATCGCTTATTATCGGGGTGGTCCAGTACCTGGCCATCCATGTTTCCCAGGATGTTGAACCCCTCCCAGCTCATGATCTCAAGGTTCCGGGATTTAAACATAGGCGCCAGCGCCGATTTCACTAGGGTCTCGCCCGTTTTTCCATCATTACCCATCACAGGGACACCTTTTTGCTCGGCCATTTGCACAAGGGCGGGGAAAAGAGCGGCGTTCGACGGTGTGAAATTGATGTACGGGCACCCTGACTGAATTGCCGCATAAGCGTAGATCGTGCTAGCCCGAAGAGCCTCCCGGCAGTTGCGATCAATACAATCCTCGAAAGCCGACATATCATTGTGGCACTCGTTAAGTTCAAGAAGCGGCTCGGTAGATGCGAGATTCACGACCACCAATTCGTCAAGTCCTTTTGACAGCCTGAACTCATTGAGCTGTCTGGTTACCTCATCAATTTCTTCCCGGACAGACCGGCAATTCACTGCGGAGACGCTAGGGAGTCGTGTAATCGCTTCACCGCAGTTGAACGCAACGCCGGGATGGATATACGGTTGAATCGCGGCAAGATCCGTCTCGACAGCTCTTACGATGGCAGGGTCAATCCCATTTGACTCTCGGACCAGTTGATATGCAGCCTCGCATAGGCTCCCTTGACGAACGTCGCACCCACCGAACTCCATGGTTTCCACGGGAACGAGCCCAAGCCCATCAAAGGGTTTGGTTGCAGTGACCATACCGGTTGAGCCTGTCAGTCCCTTACGCAAGGAGAGAGCGCCGAGCATCACTGTGATGGATATGGACCCCAAAGCCCCGATGAGCCAGACTCCAAGTTTCTTTTCTTTCATTCAGGTCTCACATCTTTCGTTATTTCAGTCTGTATATCGTCAGCCTCTATGAAGATTTTGAGAGGTACATCCTGAGGGAAAATTCAGACCCATAATGTCATTTTGCATTGCATTTTCATATTACAATTGTCATTTTGCAAGATTCAGAGCACGGTATGGATCTCTCATTGCTCCGCTCACTCGAGACGACATTGGTCTACGCCGCCATATCCGGATTCAGACGGGTGGACCGTGTCCACCGTTTTTTTATAAAAAGAGTTCCCCATTTCTGAAAACGGTCGGGTCAGAGATATTCATCTTGATGGATTCATGCACTTTAAAGCAAGGCGCCGTTAGCGTTTGTTTTTCTTGATTTTGCGTAAGGTATTGATAATCTTGGTGGAGTGACGCTGTCGCGTTCTAATTCAAGTGCCGGTATAACAGGAGGTTGGTATGTCTGAGGCGCCTAAGACAGATCAGAATCATGGAATGGATATCTCAACCATTCTCAACAATCCTCAGGTCCAAAAACTCTAGGGCATCTCTAAAAATTGCTAGATTTCCCATCGTATTGTGTAAGCAGTTTAGGTTCCCATGTGCTATAGAGAGTGTATCCCAGACACGGAGAAAGATCAAAATGTCAATTCGTCTTCAACCCGGTTTTTTCGATATTCATGAGCGTACAGCCAAGCTGACAGAGATGGGTGATCCGTTGG
>JAPLJJ010000028.1 GCA_026388665.1 Deltaproteobacteria bacterium | reverse complement strand
GGAGAGGGCCGCCCGATATGCTGTGAGCTGTGGCCGGGAAACACTGCGGACGTCAAGAGTTTGATTCCCGTGGTGGACCGTCTCAGATCGCGGTTTTCTATTGGGACCGTGTGTATGGTGGCTGATAGAGGTATGATCAGTCAAGATACCATCGTTGAGCTTGACTCTAGATGTTGGCCTTATATCCTGGGGGCCAGAATGCGTAACCAGAAGGAAGTGAGAGACGAGGTTCTCTCCAGAGGTGGCCGTTACCAGGTGGTTCCCGCAGCGTCTCCTTTGAAGGTAAAAGAAGTACGGGTGGAGGGGCGGCGCTATATAGTATGTTCCAATGAGAACCAGGCGAAGAAGGACGCTACGGACAGGGAGGCCATTATTGCCGGACTCGAAAAGAAGCTCAAGCAAGGAGCTAAATCCTTGGTAGGCAACAAGGGGTACAGGAAGTATCTGGCCCCCAATGGTTCATCCTTCGCTATCGACAAGGAGAAGATCAAGTCCGAGTCACGCTATGACAGGAAGTGGGTTCTCCTGACCAACACCACACTGCCTGCCGCCGAGGTAGCCCTGAAGTACAAGCAACTATGGATGGTAGAGCAACTCTTCAGATCGGCCAAGTCCCTTTTAGGCACACGGCCGATTTTTCACAAGTACGATAGAACGATCCGCGGGCATGTGTTCTGTTCTTTTCTGGCCCTGGTATTAAGGCGGGCGGATCTGGATAATCTCACTGAGGTGGAATTAGATCATGGCCGCAAGCGCTTCGTGCTGAGATCTCAGCCAAGGGGAACCTGCAGCAGCGTCTTTCGGGCTGTGGGCGTGTCTCTTCCACCTACAGTGCGCACAATGTGACGGTGGAACTCCCATGAATTCTCCCTGATTCACCGTAAAAAACCACATCGCGCCACAGATTTTTTCTGTGGCTCTAACATGTTAATATGAAATATCTTTTTTTGTCGCACTGTAGAAGATCAGTCTAACGAAGGATTTTCGGGTCCGTCGCTCGCGGCGACGCTGATGAGTCAAGTGATATTGATTTCCTGGTTGATATGGAACCCAACCGCAGTCTGCTAGACCTAGGGGCGCTACTAACCGACTTGCGGGAGCTTATGGGTCGGAGAGTGGACGTAGTTAGTGAGAAAGGACTCTACTGGCTTTTACGCAGACGAATCTTGAAGGAGGCTAAACCTCTATGAAAAAGGATCCTCGCGTTTACTTGGCCCTGATTCTTGAGAGGATCGATCGTATTCTCAGGTATACCGATAGTAGAAAATGAACTTCCAGATATAAGGAAGAGCATCGTGTCTATCCTACCTTCTCTTGACCAGTTGGAGCATGAACTTTCTGAATAGGACCGGTATTATTAACAAATAGAACCATTACTATTTGACAAAAAGACTTGCTTGGCGGTATTCCGGAATACATCCAGGCCAACAAGAAACGATTTGTGTGATGGCTGACCAAACGACAACTTTCCTTGAATCACTGTTCAGCGCCTTCCGTGATAACGCTGAGCCTCTTGCAAAAGTATGATTTTCGGCGATTAGTCAGGTGAAAAATGAGCTTCACAGGCAGTCCCGTGGTATAGTGTTTTTAACCAAAATACGCTTTGTCACAGGAGACGCCGGTGAAGCTTAGAAAAAAACATCATGGTTGATGGGAACACTGCAACGAACTCTATTTCCTAAACTGGAGGAATGCTGGGAGACTCCTCTAACCGAAAAAGAGAAGCGGCGTGTATCTATTTTGGAGTTGGTTCAAGTTGAGAAGTTTGTCCCAAAAAGCTCAGATAAGCTCTTAGACAAGATTCGAATGAACAAAAAATCATAAAGTCATGGAGGTCATGCAATGAGAGTGGTAGCGTTCAATGGAAGCGCTCGGAAGGATGGCAACACAGCCATTGCGATTGGATATGTGTTTAAGGAACTCGAAAAGGAAGGGATCGCCACGGAAATGGTACAGCTTTCAGGCCGGCAAATCCGTGGTTGTCTGGCGTGTTACAAGTGCTGGGAGAAGAAAGACAGACGGTGCATAAACGACAAGGATGATGTTAATGATTTTATCTCAAAAATGACTGAAGTCGAAGGCATCATCCTCTCGTCTCCAACATATTTCAGCGACGTTTCGTCTGAAATGAAGGCTGTGATAGACAGGTGCGGAATGGTTTCCAGGGCGAATGACCACATTTTGCGTCGGAAGGTCGGTGTCGCAATTACGGTACATCGCCGCGGGGGAGCAATTCATGCTTTGGACACTATCAATCACTTCTTCCTTGGCAACCATATGATTATGCCGGGCTCTAGTTACTGGGCATTTGCGGTGGGTAGAGAAATTGGCCAAGTGGAACAGGATGAGGAAGGGATACAAACTATGAAGGACCTGGGTCAAAACATGGCCTGGCTGCTGAAAAAGCTGAACTCATAGACAATGTCTGAGTTGAAAGGTCTCTCGTAATAATTATACTTTTGCAAGAGGCTCTGCAGTAACGGCTAATCGTCTGGGCAAACGTGTGGCGGCCGTTGAGAATAGGAAAGTAGGAGGGAACTGCACTAATTTCACGTGTATTCCTAGCAAGCCGCTCATTTCGGTTTTGAAAGGAAACTGGAACCATGGATAACAACCCAATAGATGAGAAATTGTTGTTGTTCGGAAATGAATTGAAAAGGCGCTTCAAGGCTCCTCAGATTAATCTCAAGCTGGGGAGCGGATTGAAATTCGTGATTGCCGGAATAGTGCTGGTAATTATTTGCTATAACCTCTTCTTCGTTTACGTGCGGCCCAATGAGTACGGGATCAAGGTGGTCCGAATCGGCATAAACCCCGGCGTTCAAAAAGAAGTTTATCATGCGGGTCTGGCTTTTGTACTGCCCTTTGGGTTGCAGCAAATGTTCCGGCTTCCCAAAGGTATCCAGGTACTGGAGCTGACCAACTTTCCCGAAACCGCCGCAAGGGCGGCGAGGAAAGACCGGGCAGCCCACATTCAGACCTCGGATGGCTTTTTCGTGGACCTGGACGTCTCCATGATTTACCACATCAAGGACCCCTACCTGGTGTTTACCACCATCGGTCCAGGAAACCTCTTTGAAGACAACGGCATCATCCCCAAGGCCGAGCCGGCATTGAAAGAGACCCTGGGAAAGTTGACCACCGAAGAGTTTTATAACAGCCCGCTGAGGGTTGAAAAAGCAGAGGAAGCCAAGAAGACACTCAACAACGAATTGAATTTGAAAGGAATCGAAGTAGACCAGGTGCTGGTACGCTATTTCAAATATAGCCCCGAGATCCAGAAGAACATAGAGGAGAAGAAGCTTCAGGATCAGATGGTGTTTACCAACCAGTCGGCGGCCCGGGCAGCGAAGGAAGAGGCCCAATTGAAGAAAATCGTTCAAGAGGGGAAGGTCATCTCCGCCGTTGAGCTTGAAAAGGGCAAAGCCTATGTCACCCGTAAGATCGCTGAGAAGGATCTTTACGTTCGCAGAATGAAAGCGGGAGCAGACCTGCTGGTGAAGCTGGCGGAAGCGGAACGGGTACGCCTAAAAAATGAAGCCCTGAAAGGGGTCGGGTCCGAGCGCATGGTGGGGCTGAAAATGGCCGACGCTTACAAGGGGCTGGACGTCATCATCCTGCCCAGCGACGGCCCAGTTGGGGTCAACCCGTTAAATCTGAATAATGCCCTGCAATTATTTGACGTTCGGAAAGGAGGTGTAAGATGAAGCGTTTTCTTGTCTTGTCATTTGTAGTGGCGGTCATGCTCTCCCAAGCCGGCTGTGTTCCCCATACCACGGGGGAAACGGAGGTAGGCGTCCGAACCAGCAAACTGGCTTTTTTCGGCCAAAAGGGTGTTGAGGACCGGGCCTACGCTCCGGGCGCCACCTACTTTTTTCTGCCGTTTATCAACGACTGGAATGTCTTCGACACCAAGCTGCAAAACCTGGAGATGACGTTTTCGCCACTATCGGGCGACCGGAGAACTCAGGACGACCTGGTGTTCAAAACCGTTGACGGCAACGACATCAGTCTCGATGTGATCATCGCCTATCGCATTGATGCGAGTAAAGCGCCCTATATCCTCCAGTATGTCGCCCGCAACGACGCAACCTTGCGGGATAAAGTTGTTCGAACCGTGGCCCGGAGCAAACCGCGGGACATTTTTGGCGAACTCAAGACCGAGGCCTTCTACGTGGCGGAATCCCGAGAGACCCAGTCCAACAAAGCCAAGGAGGAGCTTCAGAAAATCCTGGGGCCTATGGGCATCATCGTGGAAAAAGTGCTGACCAATGACTATCGTTTTAACCCCGAATATACGAAGGCCATCGAAGACAAAAAAGTGGCCGATCAGCAGGTGGAGAAAAATAAGTCTGCCCAGCACGCAGCCCTTGAAGAATACCGTCGTAAACTGGAAGAAGCCCGTGGTGAAGTCAACAAAATGGTGGCCGACGCAGACGGCCAATACCTCAAGGACAAAATCGAAGCTGATGTTTACCAGGAACAGCAGCAGCTCCTGGCCGAGGCCATCAAAACCGAAGGCATTGCGGAAGCCAAGGGGATACAGGAAATGAACAACGCCCTTTCCGGACCGGGCGGCGAGGTGATTGTAAAACTGAGAATCGCTGAGGCGCTTCAGGGAAAGCGTATTATGCTGCTTCCGGTGTCAGAGGGCGGGATGAATCTCAAAACAACCGATATCAACCGCCTGGTCGAAACGTTAGGCGTTAAAGCGCTCTCCGGTAAGCAGTGACGGCGTGAATTCCTGTGACGTGGGCAGGTTGGAACGAGTCAAAAGCGGTGCGAAAGGTAAGCTATTGAGACTCATTGAGCATTGAAATTCCCACGTAATACAGGCATGGAAGCTCGAGTTCCTTCAGAGGCTAATGCCTCTCTTATAGCAGTTCTTGCAAGCAAACGTGTGGAATGCAGAGTCGGCAATGGGACACAAAGAAGACTGTCACAGGAGGAAGGAGGTCGACGCAATGAGATGTCAGACCCCTGGTAGAATCTGCGATGGCTTATGGTACCTTGGACATACGGAATCTGGGGTCTACCTGTTGGAGGGCAGAGATGAATCGATGATCATCAGTGGGGGCATGAGTTACATTGTTCCTTCAGTGATGAATCAATTGCAGGAATTCGGACTTAGGGAAGATCGCATCTTCAACATACTTATTCTGCACTCTCACTTTGACCATATCGGCATCGTTCCGTTCTTTCG
Source organism: Deltaproteobacteria bacterium (assembly GCA_026388665.1). Classification (GTDB taxonomy): domain Bacteria; phylum Desulfobacterota; class Desulfomonilia; order Desulfomonilales; family Desulfomonilaceae; genus CAJBEZ01. Next base: position 17,682 of record JAPLJJ010000028.1, on the reverse strand, counting down.
GCAACGTCATCCGGACATAAGAGTTTATGCATCCAGCCGGGCATGGCAGATTTTGGCAGAGCCCCGCAATATTCTAACCATCAACGAGTATAGTCATAGGATAGCTGAACGCATGGGGATGGCTGACGCCGGATGTGAACTTGATTGGCCCCAAGGTTTGTTGGGGGAAAGCGTCTACGAAGGGACTACAATAAACCTTGGTAATATTGACGTGCAAATCATGGAGACGCCCGGGCATTCCTCATGTTCGATTTCCGCTTATGTGCCACAACTCCGAGTTCTCTTCCCATCTGACGGTGGTGGCATTCCGTACAAGGACATCATTGTTGCGGCGCCAAACTCAAATTTCACTCAGTATGAGGAAAGTCTCAAAAAAATGGAGCCATTAAGAGTTGAATATCTTTGCGCAGACCATTTTGGATATGTCTGCGGTGATGAGGCATGTTCTTATTTGGCTCGTTCCATAAAGTCTGCAGAAGAAGAACATACAAGGTTTGTAACAATCTATAGTCGACTAGGTGACACTGAGGTTGCAGCAAAAGAGGCTGCTTCCTCATTCCTCGCAGAGAATCCGGACTACTTCTTGAGCCCTGATATCTATGAGGGTATATGCCGCCAGATGATGAAACAGATCGCAAAATCTGTGAGGTGCTGAACTCACGTTCAGACTTGTCGCGCTCGACCCTCGGACCTTACCGCAACTTGCGCACCAAGTGAAGAAGATGGCAAGGCTTTCCCTGTAGCGAATGAGAACTCTCTTGACCTCGCAGTAACTATGATATTTAGATGTGCGCAAAAATCAAGTTAACATGTTCGTCTAAACAAGATCTGCGCCGCAAAAAGAAACCCCACGCTCAAAGTCGCGACGGACCTGCTTGCAAGTGGTATTTTCGGGACTGCTCATGCGGTGGAAGAGAACATAAAGCGACTCAAGTCAGCGGCAAAGAAAAAGAGCTATATGGAAAACCTGAAAAAATCGTCGAAAACGGTATTCAAAAACGCAGGGCAGTTTTAGACATGCTTTAATAAACAATTATAGACAAGAGGTCTCAATATCTATGGAGCAGTGTTACAGACATCCTGATCGTCCCGGATTTTATTATTGCCAAAAAGATGGCAATCGCATGTGTGATGAATGCGCGTGTTGTTACAGCCCGCGAATTTATTGCCAATACAGAAGCGCGTGCGTCATTGACATGCTAACCAAGCAGGGCGAAATATCCCCTTGTAGAGATAAGCCGGACAACAAACACGAAGATCAGGCCAGAAAAATGTCGGCATGAGGGTGACAATCGAGCCAAGCGTGCGCATATTATTATATTGGCAGTTAAGCGGCCATGCTTTTGGAATCGATGATTTAATTATATCTGAGTTGGGGCTATGACAAAAAGAGATTATTACGAAGTTCTAGGTGTAACCAAGAGCGCAGAGGCGGACGAGATTAAGAAGGCTTACCGCAAACTGGCCTTGAAGTATCACCCGGATCGCAACAAAGGCGATAAAGGCGCAGAAGAAAAATTCAAGGAAGCTGCGGAAGCTTACGAAGTCCTGAGCGACGCGGAGAAACGAAAGATTTATGATCGATTTGGTCACGCGGGCTTACAACAACAGGGCTTTACCGGATTTAGAAATTTCGACGATATTTTCTCTTCTTTTGGGGACATTTTTGAAGAGTTCTTTGGTTTTGGCGGTGGGCAGTCTCGTGCTAACCGAGTCAGGAGAGGAGCGGACCTCAGGCTTGAACTCATGATAGATTTCCTCGATGCGGCATTTGGCAAAGAGACCGAGATTGAAATGTCCAAACATGAATCCTGTGACTCTTGTCATGGATTGGGCACGCGTGGTGGTTCTCCTCCGTCGGTATGTTCTACTTGCGGTGGAAGAGGGCAGGTAACCAGATCTCAGGGATTTTTCTCAATCAGCACGACTTGTCCCATCTGTCAGGGAAGTGGGACTGTGGTCACGGATCCATGTGACAAATGTAGGGGTATTGGCCGGGTCCTGATTTCCAAGAAGCTTTCTTTGAAGATCCCCCCCGGTGTCGAAAGCGGTTCGCGTTTACGTTTGAATGGGGAGGGTGAGTCTGGAGATGTTGGAGCGCATCCAGGGGACCTTTATGTTTATATAAACGTCAAACCTCACGAAACTTTCAAGCGAGACGGAGATAATGTCATAGTCCTGACACCGATCAGCTATCCTTTGGCGACCCTTGGCGGTCAGGTCGATGTTCCCACACTAGAAGGGGCCGAAAAAATTGATATCCCCAAGGGGACCCAAGCCGGTCAGGAATTCAAAATCCTGGGTAAAGGCATTCCTCACTTGCGGGGACGAGGCCGCGGGGACCTCATAGCAATGGTGTACATTAAAACGCCTAAAGAGTTGGATCAGGAGGAGGAAGACTTACTACGGCGCTTGGCTGAAATCGAAGGGTCTCAGGTTACAGCTAAGAAACGGGGATTTTTTTCCAGAAAAAAATGACAGATCAAATAACGATTCTAGGAGTAGGGAATATACTTCTTCGAGATGAAGGAGTAGGTGTACGCGTAATCGAAGAGCTTAAGAAAAACTACATTTTCCCTGAGAATGTCCGGGTTGTGGACGGTGGGACACAGGGATTGTGGCTCCTCTCTACGATTCAGGAATCAGACCACCTTATTGTTGTAGATGCAGTCCTGGGAGGAGGGGCGCCGGGTAGCTTTTACAGACTTGAAAGAGCTGACCTGCCAAAAGGACTTAGGGTAAAGCAATCTGCTCACGACAGTGATCTTGTGGAAGCTCTGAATCTTTGTTCGCTGGTGGAGAAAGAACCCAAGACTGTGGTTGTTATCGGAATTGAGCCTTTTAACATTAGCCCGTTTGGTCTTGAATTAAGTCCGGAAATTGATAAAAAAATTGACGACATTATGGGAATGGTCATCACTGAGGTGAATAAGTTAGGCGTGAGCCCGGAAAAAATTATTTGAACGGTTGTATCAACTGTGTTAAGCTACAGCTTCCCCATGCGGGAAAGAAAAAACCCCGATTTTCGGTGGTCCTTCGTTGCTACTTTTCATCAGTGTTGGGAGGCTAATTATGCATAATAGAGGAAAACTCGCTTTTTGTTTGTTAATCGGTCTATCAGCTATTCTCGCCGCTGGATTCGCGTTTGCCGCTACTAAGGCCCCTGAAGGGGACATAACCATTCATTCCGGAGAAGTTTTCAAGGAATTCAAGCAGGGTCCGGTTGTTTTTCCACATCCAAAACATAAAGCCGCTAAATGCACGGACTGTCACCACGAGTTCAAGGACGGGAAAGACGTGTGGCAAGAGGGACAGGAAGTGAAGAAATGCTTCGCCTGTCATAAGCTTGAGGCTGACGGAAAGATGGTTAAGCTGGAAAAGGCTTATCATGACAAATGCCAGAATTGTCACAAGAAATTGAAAAATGAAAACAAGCCTACTGGTCCTGTTACCTGTGCGAAGTGCCATCAGAAAAAGAAATAATTAATTTGGCTGAACTGTATTAGCGGTAACCTGACTTTTCCCCGCCAGAAAGGCCCCTTTAAAGTGAAGAGGCCTTTTTTTGTTTTTGTGAATCTTCTTGACCACCCTCAGAATATGGATGTAATAATATAAGCTGTTCTTTCTTTTGACGACTGGATAATTTCCCACGGGATTTAAATGTACAGAGCGCATGGACACTCAAGGAATTGAAAGATGATTTCAGGGAATAAGTGTTTAAAAAAACTTGCTATTTTGTTGATAGTTGCCGTATTAGTTGGGTTTTATGGGCTAATTTCGATCAGCTCTGATCGACTTTGCATTGCTGCTGACGCGAGCCCGACCGAGTCGACCGAACAGAGCGCTCCACCGCCAACTGATACAAAACCTGCCGCTAAACCCGAGCCCAAAGAAGTAGACAATCAGACGTGTATAGGATGTCATAATCCCGACATTCTTAAAATGTCGAAAGAGGACCTTGCCGACCAAGTTGATGTGGGTGATAAACCTGTTCCTCCCCGAGCCAAGGCTCCATATCTGTTTGGGGAACTTAACCTCTCGATTGATGAGAAAAAATATGGGGATAGCATCCACAAAGATTTCACATGTGTCTCATGTCACAAGGACATCCCCGATGTTCCTCATAATCAGCGACTTGCCCTGGTTGACTGCAAAGAATGTCATGAAGATTCCGTAGAAAGTATGAAGACGAGCGCTCATGGGAAAAAGGCGGAGATTTCAGCGTCTTTGGTTTCTGGTGTCATCCAGATCGGCGCTGATGGAAAAAAGGCTGGTCCCAAAGCCCCACCATGCGTCGGATGTCATAATGTTCATTACGGTCAGGCGCAATCAACATATGATCGAGAATTCAAGGGCAAGGTTTGTTTAAATTGCCATACGGCTTATGGAATGAATACGTTAAAGCAGCACGAAAGTCTTCACGAGTCCGGCATGCACATGAAACTGGGATGCATGATTTGCCACAACGGTGAAAAACCTGGGGTTCATAACGTTCCAGCCGCCAAGACTAAGACTGCAAAATGCGAACACTGCCACACGAAATACTCGGCTTTATCAACCGCTAAACCTGAACCTACGGATCTAGGGACTTGTATACGAGAGTTTCGTTTCATAAATTCAGACCTTTTCAGCAAGTACAGTTATGTAGTTGGCGCGCAGCGTGTATATGCTCTCGATTTAATCATAATCCTTGTAGTTCTGGGAACCTTCGCATTGCCTATCTTTCATGGCGGTATGAGGATACTAACCAGAAAGAAAGCGGCTCATCACGGATCCCAAGAGAAGATATACCTGCATCCGTTGTTTGAGCGTATATGGCACTGGTTCCAGGCTTTGTGCATCATCATGCTCATCATAACGGGAATCATGATCCATTGGCCCGAATTGTTCCGGGGATGGTTTGATTGGGCAATCAGTGTTCACAACTGGTTCGGTTGGGCCACGGTTATCGCATGGGGCCTCTGGTTATTGTATGTAATATTCAGTGGCCGAATTTCGCATTACATACCCAAGAAAGGTGAAATACCCGGTGGGATGATCAAACAGGCCAAATTCTACGGGTACGGAATATTCAAGCATGAACCACACCCGTATGCGCCTTCGGAAGACAACAAATTCAATCCACTTCAGAAGTTGGCTTATCTGAAATTCCAGTTACTCTTGTTCCCGCTATTGTTGATCAGTGGTATCCTTTACATGTATCCGGAGACGTTTGCGGGCTTTATTAAAGCTATTGGAGGTCTGTGGGTGTTGGCCACAATCCACTACATTCTCGGCGCTCTTTTCGCAGCTTTCCTGATAGCGCACCTCTATCTGGCAACAACCGGAGAAACCATAGGCGAGAATTTCAAGGCTATGATCTTCGGGTACGGGACAAAAGAAGAACACGGAGACCACAAATAGACTTGTACCACTGACTCCAATCGGCCAAGCCTAGGGCCGAGGTCGTGCCTAACAAACTAAGAGCTGACCGACTTTATTGCTGGTCAGCTCTTTTTTATCTCATAGCGTTTCGCTTAACGATTTACTTACTGAAACCCAAATCGGTATCATGCGTGCTGGATTAATTCTTTCTGAATGATCCCAGAATTAACTCACTCCAGTTGTCATCGCCGGATTTAGGAGGGGTAGGGATATTAAGATGGTTCTTGACTTCGTTTTTTCTCCCAAGCCCGAACAAAAAGCTTAACTCCCTGGTAATCGGGGTCTCTCGAAGATCGACGATTCTTAGGAAACGGCCTAGGTTCAGGTCCCACCAATCATTCTTAACCGGTATGATCTCCGGTATTTTCCAATGACTTCCTTTATCGAGGTCCCAAATGTACTCCGCAAATGGCCAGAAACGATACTTCGTATAAACAAGCAATCCTTTACGGTAACGTTTCTGGATTGCGCTCATGAACAGAAACTTCTGTTCTGTCACAACTTCATCGGTTCCCAGCGAGATATAACCGTCCGTGCTCTTGGATGACTTTCCGGAGTTATGGTCCTTTTTTGACGAGTAGATCAGAAAGCTGAACTCCTCAACCCCACCGCCATATCCATAGGTGAAAAAAGGCCTAAAGGAGTATCTTTGATGCCCAGACGCATAATGCTTGTAATAGGTGAATAGCGGCCACAAAAGGTCGAGATTGTAATCGTAGTTGGTTTCACGGCTTAGATAGAGCGGAAAAGGCAACGCTTTAAGAGACGATCTTTGCTCTTGCCCCATATACTTGTCAGTAATTTGAAACAAGGGCCACAATAGGAACATGTTATTGTAATCGTTACGGATACGATCTCTTCCAAACAAAGGCCACACCTTTAGCGTTGATCTGCATTGATCATTAGCGTATGTCACGATCGGCCATAAAATCCTGTGGGTCCTCGCGCCGTCATCTTCACTTTCATAATAAAGTGGAAACAGGAAAAAGAAGTTTCGATCTACTCCAAACCTTCGATAGCTGTAACCATAAAAAGGAAAGAACCCACAGTAATCCTGCCCCATGTCGGATCGACCTTTGAACATGGTCACGAATCTGGTGTAATAGTCAAAAGGGGGGATCTTAGACCATCGACTTTCAAACAGCGGGATGATTTTGATTTTTTTATGAAAATGAGATTCTTCCTTGAAAGCCAGGGGATAGAGTATGTCCAGCCTTTCATACAGCCCGGGAACTCTGGAACGACGGAACAAAGGTGGGATACCCCAAGTTTCTCCAATACGCCAGGTCCTTCGGTCAGCGGTCGGATCCATCGATCGGATCACTGAATCGGGGTCAACAGCGAAAAATGATCCAGGTGTGGTCATTTTTATGAAATCGTAAATGGAACAATGAGCCTGATTTGGAAACAGGAGAATGGGAACGGTGATCAGGACCGCGAAGGAAAGACCGATAGCCGACCGGAGACTGCCAATGGAGAAAACAGAACGCAACGACCTTGGAAAGCGTAGACTGTGAATAGGAGTCTTTTCACGTGGCTCGGATGTTGTTGGTGAGGCATTGGGTATTTTGTAGGGAGGAAGGCCCATGTTGGGCTCCTTATCTGAAAATCGACCCGAGAATTATCGCTAATGTGCTTACAGGGGTGGCTTCAGAAATGTCCTCCGCAGTCTTGTTCATATTCCTGATTGCTCTACGGGCTTCAAAATACATCTCCGGATCGTTAATTAGACGCCCTACGGTTCCAGGACCACGTTGAATGCTGTTGGATATTCCCCTTACATCACGCACCAACGCCTGAGCGTCTCTATACAGAGATTCGTCGCTGACAAGCTTACCCAGTGTTCCGCGTCCTGATTGAACATCTTTTGTGAGCGTATCAAGATCGGTCGCCAGCTTATCAAACTTAACGCCTGTCTTATCAATGCCTTTTGAGAATGATTCGAAGTTGGAGACAACCTGGTTGACCTTATTTTTATTGATTGAAACTACTTCATTGATGCCTTTACTCGCCGCGTCAGTGTTATCTAAGGTTTGATTAATTTTGTCCCTGTTCCGAGACAGAATCTCTTTAGCCTCCCGCATAAGTACGTCGGTGTTGTTAATAATGTGGTCAACTTTCTGGGAACCCTTTTCGTCAACCAGTTGCTTTTTCGTTTCAGCGGTAATCGCTTGAAGGTCCTGAGATACAATAGCGAGGTTTTCGAACATCTTTTGAGTGTCCGTAGGCTCAAAAACCGATTTAATCTCCTCACCTGATTTAAGTTTTCGAGCGTTTGGTTTTCCTGGTTCTATAACAAGGTATTTGTCCCCGAGTAATCCTTTAGTCTTCACAAGGACGCGTGAGCCCTCCGGGATCATATTTTTGTATGCGTCGTTCATAAGCATTGAGACAGTGGCTTTGGCCGTTTCAGGATCGAACACAACATCCTTTACCTGGCCAACCTTAATGCCTGCTATTTGTACCTGACTTCCCTGAGCCAATCCTTCAACAGATCTGAAGCTGGCCTTGAGCGTAAAACCTTCCCGGAAGCTGTAGTCCAGTACTCTGAACCACACGTAAGCTAGGATCGAGATTCCGACCAGAAAAAATAAACCGACCCTAGCTTGAATGGGAAACCTGTTCATGATCTATTTGCCTTTCTCAATCAATCGCGATTGGACCGTCAGGAGATCCCAGCAGGAACTGTTGAACTATCGGGTCCGAACTGGTCCTGACGTCGTCGGGAGTCCCGCGAGTGACTATTTTCCCTTCGTGAAGCATCATAATTTCATCTGAGATCGCCATAACCCCTGAGATGTCATGACTAACCAGGAAGTAAGTGATCTCTCCTTGAACGTGAGTTCCTTCGATCAATCTGTAGATAGCGCCTCTAGTTATGGGATCAAGACCGCTTGTAGGCTCGTCGAAAAACACAAGGTCAGGGTCCAGCGCCAAAGCCCGCGCGAGTCCTACTCGTTTTCGCATCCCTCCGGAGAGTTCAGCGGGAAATTTGTTGGCATGGCTTCCAAGCCCTACCACATCCAGCTTTTTCGCCACCATATCGAGAATTGCCTTTTCGCCTAGTCTGGTATGCTCCCTCAATGGAAACGCGACATTTTCACGAACCGACATGGAATCGAAAAGAGCCCCATCCTGGAAAAGCACTCCAAAACGTCTCCTAATTGCATTAAGCTGGGCAGTTCCCATCCCGACTATATTAGCTCCGTCAATAAAGATTCGTCCGGTGTCCGGCTGATCTAGCCCTATCATGTGCCGTAACAACAAGGACTTGCCTACGCCTGATCTTCCGATGAGCGTCGTAATAGACCCTTGCTTGACTTCGAAACTGACGTCCCGAAGCACTTCTTGTTCACCGAATCTCTTTTTGACATTTTCAAGTTGAATCATGCTAACTCGCGTAGAAAGACGCTCGTAGGCGTCAGAACATAATTGTCGTCATCACGTAATCTGAGAACAAAATCAAAACAGATGAAAGCACAACAGACTTAGTAGTGGCTATCCCAACGCCTCTCGCCCCTCCTGTCGCGTTGTAGCCTCGAAAACAAGCGACAACGGACAAAATGAGACCAAAGACCAGGGCCTTGATTAAACCTTGCGTTATGTCGGTCGAATTCAGGTATTCTCGTATTCCCGACATAAATGCCCCAGCGTCTATACTCAGATATGACGTCGATATGAAGTATATTGAATTGGCGCCACCGCCATGCTCGAAAGAGCGTCTATCTGCTGTGTGTTACGCATACTGCCAAGCTCAGCGGTCATTGCGGACCCAACCCTCCCCACAACCATGAGGGCGCTCAAGACAGGGCCCAGTTCACGAGCCAACGCTAACGCGACAGTCGCGCCGACCAAAGATTCGGCTCCAAATCGGCTCATTCCGTTGTAGGTCTGCAGGGCGCTCACCATTCCTGTGAATCCCCCTGTCATGAGCAGCAGGAATGACGACTGGGTCCCGACGAAATCTAATTGTCTCAGCACCTCGCGGATACGGAACGGAGGCTTGAACATCCAATAAATAGAGGAACCCAAAAACATCACGATCTCGCCCAACTCCACAAGCCAAGTCAGAGCTGTGTCCGACATCATGATGAAAGATGATTTGAGAAAGTTGTCAGACCACATGCCACTTCTTTCGACAGCCCGGAAGTTTCACACACAACATGCTGTAACTACAGATATGTTTGTGTGACGTCTCAAAATTGCCTGGGTATTTGGGACCAATAGGTTCATAAAACAATCTTTGATTAAAGCTGTTGTAGTAATAGCTTTGTATCAATTCTAATCTATTTTTTTAATAAAAGTCAATATCTTAATGAAACAATAGAACAATCTGTTATCATATCTGAGATATACGATTTCTCTATCCCACCTCTTGCCGACTGATATCTAAATTATTAAAAACAGATTGCGCACCCTAGGCGCCGGTGATATGTTTACGCTCCTCAAAAAGGGACCAAGCTTGAACCACTTATTAAATAAGGATTTGCCATGACAGGGGCCGACTTCGTTCATCTTCATCTTCATACTCAATACTCGTTGCTTGACGGCGCAATCCGTATTGCCGACCTGATCACTCGCGCCAAAGAGCACAAGATGCCTGCGGTAGCCATGACGGATCATGGAAATTTGTTCGGCGCGATGGAATTTTACAGTTCAGTCAAGGCCAGCGGTCTAAAGCCTATAATAGGATGTGAAGTCTATGTGGCCCCCGGTTCTAGATTCGAAAAGTCTTCGAGAAATGGGGAACAGAAATCCTACCATCTAATCTTGCTGTGCGAGAATGAGAAAGGATATCGGAATCTTTGTAAACTCGTGACTCTCGGCAATTTTGAAGGTTTCTATTACAAGCCTCGAATCGACAAGGAGCTGCTCGAAAAATATAACGAGGGGCTAATCTGTTTGAGTGGATGCCTTTCAAGTGAACTGGCTGATCTTGCGATGGCCGGCGATGAGAAAAGACTAAGTGAGACGGCTTCCTGGTATCGTGACGTGTTCTCGCCTGAACGCTATTTTCTGGAGCTTCAAGAAAACGGTCTTGAGGACCAGAAACGTGTAAACCGCGTCTTGTTGGACCTTTCAAAAAAGCTGGATCTTCAAATGGTGGCGACAAACGATTGTCATTATCTTGATCAGAACGACCACAGGGCCCACGAGATTCTGTTATGCATTCAGACGGGAAAACTTCTCGAAGATACATCCAGGATGAGTTTCGATTCGGATCAGTTTTTCTTTAAGTCTCCGGAGCGTATGGCCAGTGATTTCAAAGATGTTCCACAGGCTATTAAGAATACCAGGGCAATTGCGGAAAGATGTTCTTTACTGCTTGAATTCGGCCAGGTCCATATGCCGAGATTTGATCTGGGCACTGGCGAAACTTTACGTGAACGTTTTGCTAAAGATGCTCGAGACGGCCTGCGGACACATCTTGACAGAGCTATTTCTTCCGGAGGTTTGAGCGAAAAAGAAGCCGACAAATATTGGGACCGCCTTGACCACGAGATCAATCTTATCCAGGAAATGGGATTTTCCGGTTACTTTCTCATCGTCGCTGATTTCATCAATTTCGCTCGTAAGAATAACATACCTGTTGGTCCTGGTCGTGGCTCGGCAGCCGGATCCTTAGCCGCTTATGCACTAGGGATCACTGATATAGACCCTATCAAATACAAACTTCTTTTCGAACGATTCCTGAATCCTGAACGCAAAAGTATGCCTGATATCGATGTAGACTTTTGTACAGAGGGTCGAGAAAAGGTTATTGAATACGTCTCTAACAAATATGGAAAAGACAGGGTAGCTCAAATAATAACATTTGGTCGAATGCAGGCCAAAGCTGTCGTACGGGACGTGGCCAGGGTTCTCGGTTTTCCTTATTCAGAAGCTGATCAGATAGCAAAACTGATTCCGGACGCATTGAAAATGACGCTGGAAAAGGCACTCAAGGAGGAACCCAGATTAAAAGAGATGATGGAAAAGTCCGATATGGTTAGAGACTTGATCAAGACTGCTCAATCTCTTGAAGGGCTCACCAGGCACGCGTCAACACACGCAGCGGGTATCGTCATATCTGATAGGCCCCTTGTAGAAAGACTGCCGTTGTACAAGGGGAATAATGATGAAACGCTCACCCAATTTGACATGACTTGGATTGAGAAGATCGGTCTGGTCAAATTTGATTTCCTTGGGCTTAAAACTTTATCCGTTATTGACCGAACCCTGCGTCTCATAGAGAAATCCAAGGGAAGTACACTCGACATGAGTTCTATTCCTCTGGACGACCAGACGACATTCGAACGGCTCTCCCGTGGAGAAACGCTTGGTGTGTTTCAGCTTGAATCCTCGGGCATGAGAGATGTCTTAACAAAGTTTAAACCAACCGTGTTCGAGGACCTCATAGCGATTCTGGCTCTCTATCGGCCGGGCCCCCTGGAGTCCGGGATGGTTGACGATTTTATCAACCGAAAACATGGCAGGATCCCGATCGAATATCCGTTGCCCGAGTTGGAACCGATACTGAAGGAAACTTACGGGGTTATCGTTTATCAGGAACAGGTCATGAACATTGCGACAGCGCTCGCAAATTACACGCTTGGTGAAGCTGACCTTTTGCGCAGGGCAATGGGTAAGAAAAAAGCTGAGGAGATGGCTGAGCAAAAGAGCCGATTTGAAAAAGGGGCCCTTAAGAATAAGCTTGATCCTGAGAAGGCTTCACACATATTTGATCTCATGGAAAAGTTTGCGGGATATGGCTTTAATAAGTCCCATTCCGCAGCTTACGCGATGGTGACCTATCAGACCGCTTATCTTAAAACCCACTATCCCGCGGAGTTCATGGCCGCTCAGTTGAGTCTTGAATCCGGTAATTCGGAAAAGATAACAATCTACCTTCAGGAATGTCGGGACATGGGCATTCAGATCTTACCGCCCCAAGTGAACGAATCATTTGAAGATTTTCTTGTCACTGAAGGACGAGTTGTGTTTGGTCTCAGCGCTGTCAAGAACGTCGGAGAAACCGCTATTCACTCGATAATTGAAACTCGAAAAGATTCCGGGCCTTTTTGTAGTCTGCAGGATTTCACACGAAGAGTAGACTTGCGCAAAGTCAACAAGAAGGTAATTGACAGCCTCATTAAATGCGGGGCGTTTAATGGCCTAGGGCCAAGCAGGCGAGCCATGTCCGATGCGTTGGATACGATAATAGAGCAAGCTGCCAGCTTTCAAAAGGAACGAATCGATGGGCAGTTCAATCTGTTCGCGACCGAATGTTCGCCTGGTGAACTAGGGAACCTGACTGACACAGCTATCCCGGACGCTCCGGAATGGGATGAAATGACACGCCTCGGTTTTGAAAAGGACCTAATGGGCTTCTATTTGAGTGGGCATCCATTACTAAATTACCAAGAATTGACCGAGAAATTCACAAACTCCACAACCTCCAAATTAGCCGGCATTTCAAACGCGAGCCCAATTCGTCTCTCCGGAATAGTGAAAAAGGTCAAGGAGATCACCACCAGAAAAGGCGATAGGATGGCGTTTCTCACTATCGAGGATCTGGAAGGGGTAGTGGAGGGAACAGTCTTCTCGGATGTCTATGCAGCGTCTCGTGACCTTATTAATTCCGGAGAACCCCTAATCTTCTCCGGGACACGCGACGGAGAGCCGGATGCCCCGAAAATACTTGTCAAGGAGATTCATAAACTTAAAGACGCTCCCAGGTTTTTTAGTAAAGAGGTCCAGATAAGGATTTCCACATTAGGAACGGACCCGATTCAACTTCAACAGCTCAAACGGGCGTTGGAAAGACATAAAGGCCGTATTCCGGTAAAGCTTCACATAGTCATACCGAATCGTACGGAAACCATTATTAACTTGACTTCCATGACCTGCGATCCATCCGAGGTTTTTCTCGAAGAAGCCCGTGATATGTTTGGATACCAACCCGTAACTTTTGTTTGAATGGGTATAAAAAGGCTTGGCCCCCAGTTAAAGGAGAAACAATAATTTTGAGAGATTCCGCACCCCCGATGGTAGAGACAATTCATGAAACTTCCATGAAGGAAGAAGTCGAAAAGCGTTATTTGGCTTATGCTCTTTCGACAATTGTTTCTCGAGCTTTACCTGATGTGCGGGATGGTCTTAAACCTGTCCACCGGCGAATTTTGTACGCCATGCATGGGATGCGACTGAACGATGCCGCCAAAATGAGGAAATCGGCTGCTGTGGTAGGCGAAGTAATAGGAAAATATCATCCTCATGGTGATCAGGCGGCATACGACGCTATGGTAAGGATGGCTCAAGATTTCAGCCTTAGGTATCCACTTATCGAAGGATCCGGAAACTTCGGTTCAATCGATGGGGATTCACCGGCTGCAATGCGGTATACGGAGACTAGGCTAAGTCGATTTGCCGGCTTATTGCTCAGAGACATAGACGAAGGGACAACCGATTTCAGACCCACGTACGATGCAATCGGAGAGGAGCCCGACGTTTTGCCGACGCTGGTTCCTAATCTCTTGTTGAACGGATCGTCGGGCATTGCAGTAGGAATGAGTTGTTCTTTCCCGCCTCATAATTTGAGTGAAGTCATTGCCGCTTGCAGGGTCGCTATAAAGAGACCTGATATTGATGTCAAAGGATTGATGGAGTTCATTAAGGGGCCTGATTTTCCTACTGGCGGTGAGATTCTAGAATCTTCTCAAAGATTGATGGAAATTTACGAATCAGGTCATGGATCAATCCGTGTCCGGGGAACATATCAAGTTGAGGAGTTAGGCAGAGGCAAGAGCCATCTAATCATTACAGCCATTCCTTATTCAGTGAACAAAGCCAAATTAGTTGAACGCATAGCTCTGTTAATCCGAGAAAAGCGTTTGAAGAACGTTTTTGATGTCCGAGACGAGAGCGCGGAAGATGTCCGGGTTGTTGTTGAAATTAGAGGCTCGGAAATAAAACCGGAATCCATTGCCGCTTTCCTTTACCGGAATACTGAACTGCAAATTAATTTTCCCATGAATTTCATTGCCATCAATCCGCAAGGAGCCCCGGATCGGCTATCTTTAGATAAGATAATTCGGTATTTCCTGGAGTTTCGGTACCATAAAACGGTTCGTAGGCTTAATTACCTCCTGGAAATTCTCAGAAAAAGAATTCACGTCCTCGAAGGTTTTGAGATTCTATTCGATGATCTGGACAAAGCGATTGCAATAATTCGTTCGTCCCGCAGCAAGGCTGAGGCCGCATCCGGTTTAAAGGCCAACTTTGTCCTGGATGATGAACAGGTGGACGCGATTCTCGAAATGCGACTGTACAAAATCGTCGGCATCGAAATCGGAAGAGTGCTGGACGAACTTGCCTCGAAAAGAAAACAGGCCGCAGAAATCGAGAAAGACCTCTCCAGCCCGACTCGCATTTGGAAAATTATCGACAAAGAATTGGAGGACGTGGCCTCAAAATTTACGGATGCGAGACTTTCAAGAATTGTTTCGGAATCTGAAGCGGTTGCCCTGGATTATGATCTTCAAACCTTTGTCGACCAGGAGGATACCACGGTTATTCTGTCAAAGCAGGGTTGGATCAGACGCATTAAGTCAGAAGTCGAAAATGTCTCGAATCTAAAATTCCGTGAAGGGGATTCGCTCTTGGGCATTGTTCGAACCAACACTTCCAAAACAGTAGTCGTGTTTACGAATAGGGGGAAAATCTATTCCATACGTGCTGTTGACATTCCGGCTACGGGTGGTTTTGGTGAGCCGTTAGGTTCTATGCTTCGTTTGGATGACGGCGAGATAGCGATTGCCCTTGTCACTCCGGATCCAGTAGCCGAGCCATCTCCTGAACAAATTCCACCAGACGATGATTTGGGGTTACAGGACGAAACGGATCACAAACGTGATCAGCCGTCTTTATTCCTTGACGATGAAACCCAAAATTCACAACGTGATTCTGTTGAGAGTAAAAAAGATTTGATTGGTATCTTGATAACCCAAAAGGCTAAAGGTTTCAGGTTTGATTTCGAGGCATTGAGAGAACCTACCAAGCGTATTGGGCGAAAAATAGTCAATCTTGATTCAGGTGACGAGGTCTTGGCGGTCAAAACCACAGAAGCTGAATTTGCCCTCGTAGCGGAATCAGAGGGACATGTTTTACTGTTCAGGCTGGATAAGGTCCCGATAATGACCGGGCCTGCTCGTGGGGTTATTTTTATGAAAATCCGAGATCAGGCTGAAGTTGTCGGGCTGGAGACTATCGCGCGAGAAGACTCAATTCGATTTATTCAGAACGATCAGGACACTAAAGTTGTTCAGGCAAGCAAAATCCAGTTGTCAACTCGAGGGGGACGCGGTAAGAAGCTTTGTTCCAGGATGGTTGGAATTGAGCGTGACGTTTGAGCAGCAAAAGGAAACCGATGGGCGATTCGTACACAGTTGATGATATTCAGGTTTTGAAAGGTCTGGAGGCGGTTCGAAAACGGCCCGGAATGTATATAGGCGATACCAGCGAGGGAGGGCTTCATCAACTCGTCTGGGAAATTGTGGACAACAGTGTGGATGAAGCCCTTAATGGGCACTGTGACTCAATTGATGTTGTGATAGGTGAGGACGGCAGCGTTACGGTCGAAGACAGGGGGAGGGGAATACCTGTTGAGTCCCATCCCTCGACCGGCAAGAATACCATTGAAACTATTTTCTGTAATTTGCACGCGGGCGGCAAGTTTGATGATTACGCTTATAAGGTCGCCGGTGGGCTCCACGGTGTAGGAGCGTCGGTCGTCAACGCACTGAGCGCAAGAATGGTTGTTGGGGTAAAACGCAACGGGTTCTTGCATGTTCAGGAATTTGAAAGGGGCAGACCTGTTACGGAGCTTCAAAAGAAGGCCCCCGCAAGGGGAACCGGCACGAAAATAAGTTTCGTGCCCGACCCTGAAATATTTGGCTCTCTCCGGTTTTCCACAGAAATCATTAGAGAAAGGCTTGAGATAAAGTCATTTCTGATTGCCGGCCTTAAAATCAATCTTAAAGATAAGAAAGAAGGTGTAGTACAAACCTTTCATTATCCTGAAGGAGTTAATGATTTTCTAAATAAGCTTATTGATGGCCATGAACTGGTTGGAGCCCAGCCATTTTATTACCATCATCAAAATGATCTACGTTTCGAAGTAGCGCTCGCGTGGACGGCGGAGACGTCAGGAAAAATCCTTTCCTTTGTAAATTCGATCCCGACCCCGGCAGGCGGCACACACGATAGTGCGTTTCGAAACGCAATCACGAGGGTGATGCGCTCCTATATTGAAAAACGTAACGGTTTACCAAAAGGGGTCAGAGGGGTATCAGGTGAAGACATTAAGGAGGGGCTCTTCGCAATCCTATCAGTGTATCTTCACGGTAATCTTGAATTCCAGGGCCAGACCAAGGACAGGCTAAACAGCCCGGAAGCTCAACAAATAGAGCCTGCTCTCAAGGCCGCTTTTGAAACCTGGCTTCATCAAAATCCTTCTCAAGCTTCAGCCATAACATCTAGAGTAACACTAGCGGCCCAAGCCAGAGTAGCGTCAAGAGCAGCCAGGGAAGAAGTTACTCGCAAGGCTGCCACTACTCGACTCACCCTGCCGGGGAAATTGGCGGACTGTTCATTGAACTCCCGCGACAGGACCGAACTTTTTATTGTTGAGGGCGACAGCGCTGGCGGTTCTTCCAAACAGGCCAGAGACCGTCGCTTCCAGGCAATCTTGCCAATTAGAGGCAAAATTCTTAACGTTGAGCAGGCCTCCTTGGAAAAACTCAGAAACAACAGAGAGATTACGAGTCTCATCCAAAGCGTAGGTACTGGAGTGGGCAAAAACTTTGACTACTCAAAGCTTCGATACGGCAAAATTATTATCAACACTGACGCTGACGTGGATGGTCATCATATCTCAACTCTGCTGCTCGCCTTTTTCTATCGTTTCCTACCGGAATTGGTCCACAGGGGACATCTATATCTTGCCATGCCTCCCTTGTACAAGATCACGCTCGGATCGGGGAAAAAGAGTCATGTAAAGTACGTTTTTACCGATGCTGAAAAAGAAGCTCTGTTAAAGCGCAGAAACGGAAAAGATGTAGAGATCCAACGATTTAAAGGATTGGGAGAAATGGACGCCCCGACTCTCAAATCGACAACTATGGATCCAGCGACCAGGAGTATATTGAGAATAAGAATAGACAGCGAAGCGGAAACTCATCAGGTGTTTGACACTCTGATGGGCAAAGATGTCCGTAA
>JAPLJJ010000071.1 GCA_026388665.1 Deltaproteobacteria bacterium | reverse complement strand
GGCAATAGTGCTGGGAATTTCCCTTAAGGGGTCCGCGCGAATGCAAGGATTTGCCGTTCAATTTATCGGTGTCCAGGCTTGTGTGAGCACATACCGTCAAATTGATTACTTGTTTAGCTATTCTGCCGGCCCTTTGGGTATCTCCGATACTGCTCAGATTCAGCAGATATTGCTGTTCCCATACTGGTTTTGGGGCGCATTGATGGCGGTATCATCGCTCTTGATTTTGGCGCTCAGTCTTAGGATCGCCTATCGCTCCTAATTACCAGCGAGTTACTCGCTGAAACACGAATGGGAATGAGGCTTTGTGTGGTGGGTTTGTATGTTTTTTGGTAACATGGGTTGTCATCTTTACGGCGGGGGCCGTGTAGAAATAATTTTGTCAACTGACTGAACCAAGGAGAACATCGAGTGAAGGCAACGATCAAGACGAACAAGGGCGATATATCTTTGAAACTCTTTGAAGACCTTACACCTATAACGGTGGCCAATTTCGTGAACCTAGCCAAGAGAGGCTTTTATAATGGACTCAAATTCCATAGGGTGATCGAGGATTTCATGATTCAGGGAGGCTGCCCTTACGGGACTGGCACTGGTGGCCCCGGCTACAAGTTTCAGGATGAGTTTACGCCCGCATTGAAACACAACAAACCCGGAATTCTGTCAATGGCTAATTCAGGACCAAACACAAACGGAAGCCAGTTTTTTATTACTCACGTTCCCACGTCCTGGCTCGACGGGAAACATTCCGTGTTTGGGGAGGTGGTCAGCGCTCAAGATCAAGATGTGGTCAATAGTATTCAGACGGGTGATGTTATCGAAACCATATCCATTGATGGCGACACCGCTGCATTATTTACTAAAACCAAGAAATGTGTAGAGGTGTGGGACAAGGTCCTCAACAGTAAGTAACTCAATCCGATCAAGAGTCCAGGCCGCAAGAAATAACTATTAAACCATAGCAAGCCTCAAGAAGACGTGCCGCAAACTTGGGGTTGGATTCTGGGGGCTTACCTCTATGACAGGTGGTCCGGTAATAATTCAATCCTAGGCCTACCTGATCTGATGCTACGCCGAACACTGGAATCTATTGGAAAACTACCTCGGGCTGGGAATGGGGTAATGGTCAAGGGGCTGCCAGCGGCTGCCAGCCTTCCAGCTCTGCGCTTGACACAAACTCTCCGTCAATGACCGACTCGAGGAGCTGACCAATTCTTGTCAAACTCTTCCCGGACTTATTGAGAAGTTACTTTTTGTGGGGTTAAGCATGTGTAATAAATGAGCTTCACGGGCAGTCCCGTGGTATAGTGTTTTTAACAGAAAGACGCTTTGTCACAGGAGACGCCAAAGTAACCTATTGCTACGACTTGATGGATGCGGCCTATGACGCAGCGCCTATCTACGTGTGTAGCAGGAGCCTTGGCCATGTGCCTATAATAGACAAGAACTCGCGTGGTAAAGACATTGTCCCAATGGCTCCTCACGAAGCGGCCAGATATAAAGAAAGATCAGCCGCGGAGCGTTTTAATAGTCGGCTAAAGGAAGAGTTTGGGGCACGAAACGTCATGGTTCGTGGAGCCATGAAAGTAAAAATGCATTTACTGTTCGGGGTGGTTGCGCTCTTTGCTGATCAACTGATCAAGTTGGCGATCTAACCACATCTGAAAAAAAGTAATGTCGCAAAAACCTCAGAGTTATTAGTGCGCCCAAAAATTGGTAAAATATGCGAAAAACGTAACAAATATCGATAACCCCAAAGTCTAGTCACCAAAATCGCCTCCAAAAGGCTTAACAGTCATAAGCTACCAGCATAACTGAAGGACTTTTGCAGGAGGCTCATAGGTAATAAGTCTTTGAAAATAATCGACGGCTGGTTTGTTACTCCTAGGGGATATCAAGTTTAGTCCTTACGAACACCACTTCAAGAGGATTTTGATTGAGCCGGCGTCAAATAGTTTTAAATGACTTTCGACTCGTGTCTTTTCGTCCTTAGTCTAAAAAATACCAGTTCTGAGAGGAAACAGTTGAAATGTATTTAAGCCAACTCAAGATTGAGGGTTTCAAGTCTTACACCGAACCGGTAGAGGTAAACTTTGACCAAAAGATCTCGGTAATAATAGGTAGCAACGGTGTCGGTAAGAGCAACGCCCTGGACGCCGTGATCTGGGCTTTGGGAGAAAATAATTTTTTAAGTTTGCGTTGTGAAGGATACAATGATCTTATCTTTTCAGGCTCGAATAAAGCTTATGCAACAAGCGAGGCTGATGTACAGCTAACCTTTGAGGAAAACGACGAAATATTTTCAATCGCCAGGACTATTAATGAATCGGGTTCCGAAAAGTTTCTGGTTTCAGGGCAATCAGTTTCTGATTTGAATCAATACCGGGAAGCTTTACGCGATTTAGGTTTAGGAAATGCTAGAATCAACCTCGTTAGGCAAGATGAATTGACCAACTTTTTTTCATGGGGGTCTAATGATCGTAAGCGATATGTTGAGAATTTTATCACTACACAGGAAAGCCTACAAGAAGTTAACGAACGTTTTGCTGAATATCTTGATGCTCTAATGCCAGGAACATCGGGACAGCTTTTTTATGATCAGTCGGCTGATTGTGTCGACATTGAGGTGGTTTTTCCCGATAAAGGGCGTCGACGGGGAATTCAACTATCTGGAGGCGAAAGGGCCTCGACCGCTCTTGCGCTCAAGCTAGCGCTTTTTCATACTCGCCCAAGTCCAATGTATATGTTTGACGAAATTGAAGCATCCCTGGATTGGACTCATGGGCACAACATGCAGGACTTACTGAAAAAGTTGTCCCAAGACCGTCAGTTGATAATTGTAACTCATTTTCAAAGCACTATCCGAATGGCCAATACCGTTATTAGACCTGATGGATCGAGTTGGCTCAAATTTCATTTTATCATGGACGAACGACTATTCAAAATCTACAAATGCTGCTGAAGAGGTTTTTGGGATGGATGAATTCGATGCCGCTGAAGTTCTTAGGCTCTATTGGTTGGGTCAATCTGATACAATCTCATCTCAAAAAATCATTTTAGCTATGTGTCCTTTTTGCGGCAAAGGTGATCGAATTCACCTGCTAAATCACGAAGACACAAACTTTCTAGCTTCGAATGACAATTATTGGGCCGCATGGGAAAAACTTAGTTCATTGGAAAGATTACCGGGAATTTGCCGGTTTTGCCTGAATGTGGTTATTATAAGAGGAGGACAGGCTGAAATGCCTGGCTAGTAACAAGTCAAAAAAGTTACTTCCGTAAGTCTTTACATTTCCTGATCTAACGGCCTAAATCAAAGTCAGTCCCTGTTCAGCGAACATAGAATGGATATCGTCCTCTTTGAACTCTCGCCGTATGACGACCACCCGGTTTACAGATTTGTCGAGAAGTCTAGAGCCTTCAAACGGCTGGATGTCAAAAGAATGCCCCACATGACTATAAAGATACGATTGTCCGTTTTCAAAGATAAACCCTTTAGCGCGAATCACATCTGAGGGAAGCTTATCGGCAATGCGCCGGAAATCCTCCACGGACCCGGAAAGCCACCGGAATGCAATAGAAATCATCTTGTCGGGAGGAGTAACTTGGGCAGCTTCATCCTCTAGAATCCGGTCAACCATTTCTTCAAGCGCATCATCATTGAGAAGAGTCGTTTCTTCCTCTAATTTCTTTGAAATTACATCGTCGGTCCTAGAGACGAAATTAAACATGTCGCTAAGATCAACTCGTGCGAACGATGTTTCCACAAATGTCGCATTGGAATTGTGTTTGAGGATCACTTTCTTAGTTTGATCAATTATCGATTTATCAGTCAGATCCATTTTGTTGATGATGAACTTGTCCGCAGCCTCAATCTGTTTCTCCAGGGCAGTAAAGATCTCATATTGTTCCAGGAAATTCTCGGCGTCAATAAGGCAAACTTTCTTCAGAGATTTGTACATCCCTTTGAACATAGGATTGAAAAGATCTCTACCGATGTCCGTGGGGTTGGCTACTCCACTGGCCTCAATCACAAGCGCCTCAGGTTTGATTACAAAAGCTATTCGGTATAAGGCCTTGATGAAGTCGCCCTTGACGCATGCGCAAAATATAGAACCCTTGCTTATTTCGACCATTTCGAGTTCCGGGTCTTCAACAAGGGCCCCGTCTATGCTTTCTTCGCCAAATTCGTTCATCAACACTAGTAGTTTTAAATCCGGCGGGATTTCCTTGAGCATATGGTTAAGAAAAGTTGTTTTTCCGCTGCCTAAGAAACCAGAAATCAAATATACGTTTGTCCCTGCCTGAGCCATCTTATTCTCCACTACCGTGCTTTAACAGCTCTGCTAAGATCTGATCGGGTGTAAGCACCTTACCGCTGGAGATCACTTCGTCGTCTATAACAAGAGCCGGTGTCATGAAGACCTTCAGATTAAGGAAAACTTCCGGATCTCTAACCTTCTCAATTTTGGTGATCAAATCCTTATCTTCTAATCGTCCAACGGCTTCAACTGTGTTGTTGTAAAGATTTTCACAGCGTGCGCATCCACTTCCAAGAATTTGTACTTTCATGGTATACTCCAATCGATAGTTGAGAACCTGCGCCGTCATGCAAGCAATATTAAGGAATAACTATAGAAACAATCCTGAATTTTACGAACGAGACCGGTTGATTGCCCCAGGTCTTTGACGGTCTGAAATACATCGATACCGCACGCTTCCAGGGTTGGTCTTTTTTCATTGGGGAATTTACACTGTTTTGGGTACGCGCATTCCTTACAAAGCGCACACGTGTCAGCAGGAAGGCCAAAGGCTTTATAGTACCCCATCAAGAAAAGCTTTCGCTCAAGGGCGACTGTGGATTTCCATTGTTTGATTTGGATCCGTCGTTTAACACCGGAATTACGATAAAAGTGCTCGTTAGTGTTCTCGCTAACTAGAAGAATCGCCAACTCGTATTCGGATAAGATGTCTCTAGTCATCTGGAGGTTCGGCGCCGCTGGAGGGCAGCACCAACTTGTGTTGTACTTGGCGCAACCATAACGACATTTTAACCTTACCCAACGACCCGTCGCTATATCCTGAGCCTTTAGAAGGTGAGTCTCTAGAAACCCCAATTCTTTAGCTAATGGTTCTATGTGCCGAAAAGTATCCTGAGGTATTATGTTCGGAGAATTCTTATCTCGTGCCTGGCGTACATCCTGTATGTCTATCAGGTCTTCAATCCTCACGGCCATTGTTCACCTCTCAAGTCCTTGAACTTCCAATACAGATATATAAGGACATAAATGTCTTATATTTAGAGTCATCGCTGAGAGAGCGACGATATTTCAGTTCAGGGTTAACCTTCTGAGTCGGGTTCAAACTCTATGGAAACAGGGCTTGGCACATTCAACCCCAACTCAACTTCAGACGCTTTTATAATGGCCACAGGCACCGGGCAAGCGGAATGCGGCAATTTTTCCGAGGCCTCATGAAAAACCTTGTTTGTCTTATGGCTCATTGAGATTATATCTCTGACTCCAAATAAACCATTTTGCTCTAGAATAAATCCGAGATCATCGACAGACTCACAATCGGATTCTATTTCGATTCGCACCTCCCGTTTGTTCTCTTTTCTAGCTATGATACGAGTCACGAAACCACATGCGCCTGCTTTTACTTTAACTACTGTCAAATCGTCCTCCCGAGCCTCGAGTTCTCAATCGCAGCTATTAGGTCTTCAGCAGGCGGAATTATGCACTCATATGTCAGTCTCCCATCAATGGCTACCGCAGGCAAACTCTTGGCCTTTAACTCTTTAAAGCGTTCCACTCCCTCAAGTGTTCGGAGGCTCCATTCACAATAATCTATGTTCTCAAGAATTTCCTGCGGTAAACCCTTTACCGCTGCGATCATATAGACGCACGCTTGTCACTGCGCAAAGTCGGTAACAAGAACCTCTACAAGAGCTTTGGGAAACATAATCGACTCCCTATTTAAAATTCTATGAACCCATTTGTGTGTCCTAGGGTTGTAACTCTGGTTGAAACTCAACGTCCCCACTAAATAAGGAACTTAAGTAAAACTGGTAGCCACCTAGATTGGCCTTTGTTTAATATTATATCTCAAAATCCAGTGTGGTCAACGAAACGAATGCGTATCAACCAGTTTTGAAGATAAAACGGGAGGCCTTGAGGCCTCCCCATGAACAGGATTATTTCTGATGCAGTATCTCTGGAGCTACAATCCCTTCCAAGTGAGGAAACTCATCCTTCATGTGAGGAATCTGCATGGATTCCATAAACTGCTGTTGAAAGTCTTCCTCCACCGTGAGTTCTATATACTCTACATTGCGTGAAACCCAGTTTGCTTCCGTTCTTTTCTGGCGATTTAATAGAGCGGCCCTCGCTCCGTCACCTGCCGCATTGCCTACCGACAGAACATTTTCCAGATCACAATCGGGGAAAAGCCCCATGATCAAGGCCTTGGTCTTGTCTACGTGAGTTCCGAAGGCACCCGCTATTTTGATTGTGTCAACCTTGGTAAGGCCCATGCGCCTCAGCATCAGCTTACACCCGGTGTAAAGCGCCCCCTTACCTAATTGTATCTGACGAATATCCTTTTGACTTATGACGACATCCTTACCGATTGAAGTCTCGTTAGCCCAGGCAATGACGAATTCAGGCTGTTTTGTGTCTGGATTAACCCGATAACGATTAGACTTTTGATTCTTGTTGAATCTCCCGCTCTTCACAATTACACCGGAAGAATAAAGTTCGGCAAGAACATCCAAGATCCCTGACCCGCATATGCCTTTGGTCTTCATTTCCTCGGGTTTGGAATAGTTCCTCCAAGCGTCTCGTCCTATGACCTTATAATCTACCTCATGTGTCTGAGGGTCGATGGTTATACGTTCTATGGCGCCGGGGGCGGCTCGCATTCCGTAACTCAACTGCGCGCCTTCCAAAGCTGGGCCGGTCGCACAGGAACATGAGATCAGCTTCTTGTTGTTTCCTAGGACCAATTCGCCGTTTGTACCGATATCTATAAGAAGTTGAATCTGATCATGTTTATAGGGTTCTTCCGCAATGAGAACACCCACATTGTCTGCGCCGACGAAACCGGCTTCGTTAGGCAAAATATGGACGTATGCGGAATCATTCAATTTTATGCCGAGGTCTCTCGCATGGATATCAAGACTTCTGTGAATAACTGGAGGGAAAGGAGCAAGCCCCACGAATTCGGGATCGAGCTTCAGCAAAATGTGGTGCATCGCAGTGTTACAGACAATTGTCATATCGACGATATCGTTCGATTTCAAGTTAAGGTATTTTTTACCTTCATGCTCGGCAGCCTTGGTTACATCCGGGGCCTCAATTATTTCATCTTCCCCTTCAGCCTTTTTCTTCTTTCTTTTCTTCGGGGGATGGGTGCTCTCGCACGCTTCAACGACCAGTTTGTTCAATCCTTCTATAAGGTCGTTACTCATGGTTTCGAGTCCCTTGGGATTCATCATATGGTAAGTGATACGGGCCATGACGTCTTCGCCGTACTTGCATTGTGGATTCATCATGGACACAGTCTTGATGACCTCCATGGTTCGAAGGTTGCACAAATACGCGGCTACAGTTGCCGTAGCAATCTTCAACTTTGCCGGGTAAAACTCGGACTATCTCATGGTCCATCCAAACAGCGACCGTAACACCCCAGTTTCCGTCCCTTTGACGTCTAGGAAGTTTTCTTAACGTATACCAATCGATGTTCAGATTTTTGAGCCCGCAGTTTCGCTCAAGCTCCGCACAGATTCTCTCAAAGTCGCCGGAGGGTTCTTCAAAAGTTGGTCCCACGACCTGTACATAATATTGTTTGACAGCGGGATTCCAATCTATGTGGATGTCTCTTGCCGCTTTACTCACTATTTGTTTACCGGCACGGGCTTCTTCCGGCACAAATACTAACAAGTCACCTTGGACCTTGGCCACGCAAGCTAGGCGAAACCCTTCCTTCTTCTGTGCAGGAGTAACAAACTTGTTTTCCTCTTCCTGCCATTCGCTAGCATGAGATCGACTTGATGTAATACCGAACTTCTCGAAGGACCCTTCCTCGATCCTAACTTTACATTTCCCACATACTTTCTTTTCTCCGCAGAGGGCTTCTATGTCAACTCCCAACTGACGAGAAGCCTCAATGAGATTGGTTCCTTCGTCTACCAACCCACGGCGCGATGAAGGTTGGAAGATCACCATGTACTGCTTTTTGTCCATTAGGCAATTTCCCTTCTATTCCTGGCAGTCATCTGAGTGCCTATTTCATATAGCCCGCCACCAACGCAGGACAGCTATGACAGCGAGCAACAGTAGATTAAATTTTCCTATTCGTAACCGTAGTCTTGAGACGGGGCACCCTAAACTATCAGTTATGAAGTCATAAGCACGTATTCAGTCGCGATCTCCGCAGCTAGAGCTCCATCGGCCGCGGCGGTTATGACTTGTCTTAAAGGCGTGTCCCGTACGTCGCCTGCTGCAAAAACACCTGGTACCGAGGTCCTAAGCATGTTATCAGTCACAATGAATCCTTTTTCGTTTAACTCCAGTTTTCCCTCTAAGAATTCAGTCACCGGTGATTGCCCTACTCCAACGAACACCGCATTCACCGGAAATATTTCGGTCTCGTGAGTTCGAGTATTTTGAAGGACCAATTCCATTATACCCTTCTCTCCTTTCACCGCTATGATGGAGCGATCGGTCAGTACCCGTATTTTTTGGTCTTGTTCCAAACGTCTCGTCAGGGCTGGTTTCGCTTTCGGACCGGCCCCTCGCATGATTATGGTAATCGAGTCAGCATGAGGCAACAAAGACATCGCGGTGTGAAACGCGGTGTCACCACCCCCAATAACAGCAGCGTGTCTGCTTGACATAGTCCTGAGCATGGGACCATCGCAAGTAGCGCAATAGAATACGCCCTTGCCCTCAAATTCCGATTCACCAGGCACAAAGAGTCTACGTGGCCCCGCCCCCGTAGCAATGATCACAGATCGGCCCCCGAATAATTGTGAGCCGACCGACACTTCCTTGACTCGTCCTGCGAAATTTACGGCAGTTACAGACTCTGGTTGAGGGGCGGATCCTGTTTCGTCGATCACTTGACGTAACCAACGGGCCATAAGCTCCGCCCCTGTGACGCCCCCAGGAAATCCGGGATAGTTTTCAATTCTGTAGTGGCGCATGACTTGCCCACCCGGATTTTCGCCCCCTAGAATAAGTACTTTTAAGCCTGACCTATGTGCATAAATGCCTGCGGTTAATCCGGAAGGACCGGACCCGATCACCACTAAATCATAGATTTGCGTGTCCAAGTTGATTGTTCCTTGTTACGGAGGGCATTATCTAGAGCTTCACAAAGTTCTTCCGGGCCTGGGATTTGATCGAAAACCAGGCGTCCATCAAACAAAATTGCCGGTACTGGGAGACATCCGCCATGTTTTGAGCTTAGTTCAAGGTAGCGCCGAGCATCAGCAGGACGTTTTGTTTCGACGACCCTAACCTCTATTCGGCTTACATAAAACTCAGAAACATATTCAACCGCAGCTATCGCATATTCACAAGGCACACAGTGAGGGCCCTCGGAGATAACCTCTACGAGAAGCGCCCTCTCAGGGTTTAGATCACAATCGCGGTTAAGACGGCCGACGCATAGGCTACAGTCAACATCCTCATTCACAGTAGACGCCCCATAGCACGGTGTCTTTATTAAATCATGGCCTTTGAATCAAAGGCGTTGCGGCTGAAGTGACGGATCGCCAAGGGACCCTAAATCTTAGACGCACTAACTCACTGGCCACGACAGATTATAAACCTGATAACTCTCACGTGGCGTTTTAATGCCTCAATTCTACAATAGGGATATTAACCAGACTTACACGGAACTGTACGCTTCTAATCAAAGACGACACTTCTCAAAAGGGTCCGCTCAACTAAGCGTTTGATTCCCCGCTATTGCATCCGCTTGGGGGTCCGATCAGTGCCATTAACCGCTTTCGTCTTGATCATTATAGCGCTGATCCGGCAGGCGGCTACAACGAGCCTGGAACTATCTATTACTGTTGCAAAATAGCTTTTTATCAGGCGGGAACGCCATGTTCTTTCAGCTTTCGAAGCTGACCGATCATCTTTATGGCTTCCTGTACCGCGTTCCCTGCGCTCTCGGCGTAACCGTCCGCCCCAAATAGATTAGCGACGTCCTTGGTAACCGGAGCCCCTCCAAGCATAATAGCCACATCCGGGTTTTTCTCTTTGATCATCGCTATGACCTTTTTCATACCCATCATGGTGGTAGTCATCATCGCGGATAGGGCCACAATTTCAGCATCGGTGCGCAACTGTTCCTCGGCGAACTTCTCTAGAGGCACATCCCGGCCTAAATCATGGACCGTAAAACCACCCACATCGAACATCATTTTGATGAGGTTCTTTCCAATGTCATGCACATCACCTTGGACGGTTCCAATAACGACCTGTCCCTTAACCCCGGTAGAACCGTCAATCTTAAGGCGGGGCTTGAGTATGTCCAATCCCGCGTAAAGGGCGTCAGCGCACATGAGGATTTCCGGGACAAAGTATTCCTGCCGATCATAGAGATCACCCACGATCTCCATGCCTGCGGCCAAGCCATTCATGATTGCGTCGTAGGCATCCAGTTCTTCGTCAACAGCGATGTTGGCGTATTCTTTAACTCGGTCTTCTTCGTACTCCACAACTCCATCGGAGAGATTCTTTAGAATTTCTGAGCGTCTTTCTTCCGAGACCATTGACTTTCCTCCATCGGTTAATATGAGGTCTTTTACAGTCTTCCTACTGCTGGTGTAGCCTTCTTTCCAAGTTCCCTCACAGTATTGACCCACGCTTCCACATTTTCCTGTTTTACATCAGGCCATATGTCGCAGCCAGGCCAAACAGCATCAACACCGGCATTTATGCACCCTTTTATAACTGCGGGCACTTCAGAGGCCTCTTTCTGGCAAAGAGTTCCATACGGATCAAAGTTGCCCAATAAGATAACATCGTTGCCAATCTTTTTTCTGGTTTCAACCAGATTATTCTTTTGATCAAAGCTAAGGGCATCGGCCCCGCAGTCATTCATCATTTCAACAATCAGGTCGGTTCCGCCGCAAATGTGAAGAACTTTTGGGGACTCGAGCGCCTCAAAGATCTCGCGGAGATATGGCTGAATGAGTTGTTTCCACATACGGGGGGAGAGGAGGTCCGTTCCAGAACCCATTTCACGGATTGTAATATAATCTATCCCCAGGGCCTGGTAACGTTTAGCCACGTGGATGACAACGGCCGTCATCTTTTTCATGAATGCGTGGACCTTTTCGGCATCTTTCTTGATCCCCTTGAGCAAAAGATCAAGTTCAATCACCTGTCCACCCAACGTAAAAGGTCCAAGCACCCAGCCTCCAACACCATATTTCCCCTCTGAAATAAGCTTTTTAAGGGCTTCCTCTACGACCGGCATTCTGGCCTTCGACGCCCAATCAGTGTTGATATCGGCTGCATCCAGGTTTTCCCACTTGGTGGGCACTGTGGGATACAGTATACCTTCAGCGTTAGCGTATGTACTGCATCCGCGGCCCATAGCTTCAGGAATGGTACACATGTCGTAGGGAACGATAACCGAATCGAACCCGAAGATGTCCGAACTGCAAGTAGCTGATCCAGCTAGGTAATCAGCAGAACCGTGCACTTCAGCGAAACGTATTCCCATTTTGTTTATAGCCTGAACTGTTACCATTCCCATTCCGCTGAAAATAGGCATTGTGTCTACGGGTTCACGTTTCATAAACTTTTTTACCCGTTCTTTAGGGGTCATCGCTGCCATCTGTTAATTCCTCTCTTTATACAACTTCAACATAGCTAGGCCCCGGGTTGAACATTTCCCGGAACACCTATTTTCTTCTACATGCCTTTTAACTGCTCCACAAAATCCGGAAAGAGCTTTCTCAAAGGATGATGCTCCACATCCGGCAGCTTTTTGGTTTCTCCGAACACTAGCGTAGCAAGGAAAGCGTCGGCCATCGCCACTGCCGGGAAAATCCTATCTGATCCAGCCATGGGGCCGGAGAAGATCATGTCATGATAGAAACATGAAGATAGCGCTTCCAATGCAGCGTCAGCTCCGGACCAACCCTTCTGTCCCCACATTTCTCGAGCCGCTTTCCACATATATGAACCATTGGACGGAGCGCTTGCGCAAGGAAAGCCCCACTTTTCTTTAATAAGCTTGTTGGATAAAGAGCAGAGAGCGGTTGCAGGGCCATTCATTACTGAGGTATCTACAAATAAGCTCTCGAATTTGGCGCC
>JAPLJJ010000244.1 GCA_026388665.1 Deltaproteobacteria bacterium | reverse complement strand
ACAATGACACCAATGGCCGCCCCACCTTCTACCAAGTAAATGAACAGCTCGCTGTCAGGGACGAAGGGGACCATGACCGAATCAGTTATTATCATCTCAGCTCCGACCTTTCCGAGGAGAGCAGCGCCAATGGTAATAATTATGGGATATTTATCCATGAGCATGGAAAGAAGATTGCTCATAAAGATGATTATCGGAATGCTCGTTGTCAGGCCAAAAATCAGCAGAAGCAAGTTTCCTCGTGAGGCAGCGCCCACGCCTAGTATATTGTCCAGAGACATAGTGATATCCGCAATGACTATTATTCTTAGCGCCTGCCAAATGGTGTTTGCTTCTCTATCTAATTCATTTTCCGGATTCACGTCGACAAAGAGTTTCACTGCAAGCCACAGGATGAGCAAACCGCCCACAAGTTTCAGGTAAGGGGTCTGGAGAAAGCGAGCGACGAAAAATGTCAGGATGATCCTCAGCAATACTGCGCCCGCAGCCCCAATTAGAATTCCTCTTTGTCGTTGCGATCGAGGCAGGGACCTGACCGCCATTGCAATGACTACCGCGTTATCGCCGGATAGCACCACATTTATGATGATAATGCTGACAAGGCTTGAGAAGAATTCCCAGTCCAAATTCATCGTCCCAAGTATTCCAAGATCCATGACTAGCATGCCTTTCTTTCAGTCGGACACTATATCTAATATATATTCACCATTGAAGTATAAGGATCGGATTCGATCTTGTGGAACCTCAGGCAACGCGCCAGTCTGAACAAGGACTTCGTGGTGATCTCCAAAGCGCTCTCAATAAGTCCTTTATACTTTGTAACGAATACATCAAGCTTTTTCCGAGATCTGACTTCTGGTTTTTGAGTGGTATTTCGCAGTCAGTTGCGGCTTAGAACGAGTAAACTTAAGACCCACGACGTTAGCCAATGTTCATTTGGATGAACTTGACACATGACGGAAAGCCTCTCGAGAGAATGAGAATCCCCTGGACACTCTGCAAGGAAAAAGAGTTGTAAGTATGCAAGATCAGAATTACAATAGGTCAAGCCCTTATCTTAACCAGCATGAAACTCTTGAGCTGATATAAGTTTTGAATGAGCGAGGCGCCAATGGCTATATTGACCATTTCCAGACAGTTCGGAAGCGGAATAAGAGAAATCCGCCACGAAATAGCCACAGCATTGCATTACACTTATCTTGATAAGCGTTGTATACTGGACGAGATACGGGAAAGAGGGGGAAAATGGGAGAAATGGGCAATAGAATTCGACCACAGTACTCCTAGTACGTGGGAAAAGTACGACTGGTCGTTCAAAGGCTTCGGCGCGCTTCTTGAAAGCGTGATGCTCAGCCACAGCATCCACGACAACGTGATCCTGGCGGGGAGAGGATCAAACTTTCTTCTTGAAGGCATCCCGCACACCTACCGAATTCGCTTTGTCGCGCCGATGGAGCAAAGAATCGAACGAATTGCAGTTTGGGAGTCCGTCGATCGAGAGACCGCTCGAAATATTGCAAAACGGTCGGATCGTGAGCGAGCCGGATTTGTGTATGCTCTCTATGGAAAGGATTTGAACAATCCTCAATCTTACGACGCTGTTTTCGACACAGGCATTACACCCGCAGACAAGATCGTCAACATTGTAAAAGATGCACTTTTGGCGAGAGACAAGTTGAAAACCGAGAGCGCCCAGAATCTTCTCCGAATGCGTGCCGCTGCTGCCAGAGTTAGAGCGGGGCTTATCATAGATACCCGGCTTTATGTTCCTACTTTGGAAGTGCTATGCACCGAAACGGAACTCGTGCTCCGAGGCATCGTCCGCAATCCCGATCAATATTCTCGAATCGAGGAAGCCGCTCGCTATTTGGCAGAAGATGTCCCTCTAAAGGTCGAGCTTCGTTTTCGATTGTGATCGAACCTCGGGATCAACTAATACCGTTGATTATCTGTATTCCAACTGATTTTTCTGCATATTCTTATGGCTTCTAACATATCAGACGGCAAATCGGAGTAGAAATCGAGGTTCTCTCCAGTATCCGGATGCTTGAAGGACAAAAAGGCTGCATGAAGAGCCTGCCTCTTCAGAATTGACGCGAGCTTATTCGAGAGCCGATCTGAATGTAGCTTTTTCTTTGCCCTGGTTCCGTAAACTCGATCACCAAGAATCGGTAACCCAACAGACGCAAGATGAACTCGAATTTGGTGCGTTCTCCCAGTCTCAGGACGAATTTCGAGCAAAGAGACGGGGCCAAACCTATCTTTCACTCTCCAGGAGGTAACCGCCAGTCTGCCTTTTCGGGTTACCGTAGACATTCTTTTTCGATCAGACCGGCTTCTGCCGAGTTCTTTATCAATAACCCCTGCTTCTGATTTCGGGGCGCCTCGAACAAGAGCCATGTAGACTCGCCCGACAGAATGAACTTTGAATTGAGCGGACAAGTCCTCATGAGCAAGAATAGTCTTGGCCACGATCATTACACCTGATGTGTCTTTATCGAGTCGATGCACAATTCCCCATCGATCATGCTCCCCTACCCCAATCATACCTGGCCGGCATGCGACAAGGATATCCATTAGAGTTGGTTCTCTAGTTCCGGCCCCTGGATGTACCACGAGACCCGCTGGTTTATCCAACACAATAACGTGATCGTCTTCAAAGAGGATTACTGGATGAGGAACGGTGTTTACTGGCGCCGAGGGTTGTTCGACTATCGCGTTAAACTCTATCGTGACTTCCTGGCCGGGCTTGAGGACCGTCGATGGTTTTATCCGTTTCGCGTCAGACGTTATGAGTCCCTCTCTAATCAGACGTGATAGCGAGGATCGGGTCATCATACCGGACAGGACATCGGCAAGCATCCTATCAGCCCTATCCGGCAATACGTGGGCTGGTATAATCAGGTGGGAACGTCCATTGATTTCAGGCGGTTTTCTGTTCAATGTTGTTCGCGTCCGCTAAAGCAAAATCCACCACGAACTCAGAACCACCGTTCTCAGGGCAATCCGTGCGCTGAATACAATTGGAACATGACTCCGGCACGTCCGACGACTCAATACCTTTCTCGGTCAGATACGGACAACGTTTGCTCGAGAAAGACAATCTAAAGCCATAGAGTTCCGAGAACATCCTGATTCGAAGGAGATCTATACCTTTGCCTCCGGCGTTAAAGGAATATGGCCTGCGGCTTGAATAATTCTCAGTGTCCTGGACCGGATAAAAGCCTTCAAATATCAATTCCTTATCCTTATCAGGTATTCCGACTCCTGTGTCTTTGACTTTGAAAATATATCTATCCCCTTTGGTTCGTCCGGTAATATCTACCCTACCCCCATCAGGGGTAGCCTCTATCGCGTTGCGGATCAATCCTTCCATTATCGCCTGTAGGACATGGGTTGGAATCAGTAATTTCGCTGATTCCATGTCAAAATTTAACGATAGTTTTCGCTCCTGTTCATCAGTCTTAGCCTGAATGAACTTAGAGATCGACATGCCAAATTGTTCGGTGTCAATGAGATCTAATCTATCGTGCCTCGTCGGAAATGTTTTTTCGAGCCACTTGTGAATCATGGCCGCCGCATTTTTAATCTCAGGAGTCCATTCCGACTGGACGTCCATAAGATCCAGCGCAGATTGCAAGAATCCCGTAATGTAACGTTTTTCCCATGAATAACCGGTCATTACGATACTCTCAACCTGGGTTTCAAGACGACTTAGACTCTGCAAGTGCCTATTTATCCTGGCGAGCGCATTATCAAAATCCGAGATACCTTTCTCCAGGAATTTTTTCTCCATATTGATCAATGAGCCCCGTATTATAGCCAAGGGGGTTCTGAGTTCGTGGGAAAGGTGGTTCAGGACCTTCGACTTGACGCGGTTCATGTTTTCCAAGTCCCGATAGGACCCCATCAATTCTTCGAAAAAAGTCGCGTTTTCTACAGCCAAAGCCACTACACCCGCCAGTGACGACAGTAATTGGACATCGTCTTGAGAGAAACGACCATCCTTTTTATTCATTACCATCAGACAGCCGATCGTTTTCTCACGGGTGTTAAGAGGAACAATAATTTCATTTCTTATGACAAAACCGGTCCTCTTTTCAAAGGTCTTAAAAAAGAGGGGATTAGCATTAGGATCGTTAATGAGCACCGGTTCTCCGGACTGGAAAACTTGACCACTGATGCTTCCCTGAATAGGGAGTCTTAGGTCCACGCCGGCAGGATTGATGAGTCCCTGACTGTCCTGAGCCTCTCTCCAGTAAAGATCGTCGCGACGTTCATCGTACAGGAGCACACCACCGGCTTCAGTTTCCATAGCGCTTCTGAGATCGCTAATAATGACCTCCAAGAGATGATCCAGATCCATAGTGGTCCCTAGCGCTAGACTTGACCTGTACAACATCTCCAGAGCGTCCTTTGATTGCTTAAGCTTCTTGTAAAAAGTAGCGTTCTCTACTGCCAGCGCCACACTTCCAGCCATGGAACTCAACAGGGCTTCGTCCTGCTCGGTGAAATCTCCGCCTATCTTGTTCATGGCCATCAAGACCCCTATTGTCTTTTCCGGCGTTCGAAGAGGAACCTGCAGCACCTTGTGAATTTGAAAACCACTTTTCTCTGATATTCCAGGATAATATCGAGGATCTTTTGATGAATCATTAACGATTGCGGATTTATTGTTCTGAAAGACCCAACCTGCTATGCTCCCATCCATGGGAACTCTTAAGGCTTCTGTTTGAGGAGCGAGAATCTTTCTTGCGTCTCTTACTTGACGCCAGTAGAGGTCCCCCCGACTCTCATCATATAGAAGCACGCCGCTTCCTTCGGTGAGAAGCGCCTTGTTAACCTCGTCTATAACTATTAGCAATAGTTGATCCAGATCGATCGTCGATGCAAGGGCTTGAGATATGTTGCATATAACCGCAAGGTCAAAAAGTTCGTGATGTTCCTGATCCATCGCGGTGTCAATGAGTTGACCGGTCAAACGCTCTAACTCTTGTACCCGCCTCTCTAAATATTCATATGTTAGTTTCCCCATCATTCGGTCTCCAGGGTTCCAAGACTCGACAATTCATACAGAGGGAAAATTTTGAATAACCCCAGGGGTTAAATCCGTGCCGTGGATCTACAAATTTCCCTAAAATTGTTCACGCCCGTAAAAAACTCTCTCATCATGACCACCCACAAATAGAGGCCCTTTCGAGTTAGTCTAATTATTTTGCCATTCCTCTGTAAAGCCCCAATAAGCCGAAAACCCGAGATTTCTTTCCAAACCGTTTTCTCGAACTTTCCCGAAAAAACGTTTTCGGCAACATCCAGATCCAAAGATGCTCCAAAGAGTCGCATCATAAAATAGTACCTTGCTCGTTCCAGAAGATTGAACTCCTTGCGAGCCATAAGAGGAAACTTTCCAGCCCGTATTTGACCTATGTAATCAGGCACTGAAAAAGTATTGGCGAGGCACTGGCCGCCAACGTAACCGAATGATCCACTTCCAGCCCCGACGTATTCATCATAATCGACTATGTATTCATCAATCATGGTCTTTTTTCTTGAAAAGCACCAGGCCGTTCCGATTGTATACTCATCAATTAATGAATCATATATCTGACTGTAAAAGGATTTTTCCTGCCGATAACTGATCGGTCCGAATCGTTTCGCTAGTTCGTCCTTGGTTATGTCGGAAACCATCAAGGGATAGAAGGTTGCCTGGTCGGCTTTTATCTCTTTTATGGCGGCTAGGTCTTCATGCAAAATGTCCTTTGTTTGAGTTGGAAAATTGAAAATCATATCCACATTCAAAGTGTCGAACCGCCCAAGGACCCGAGACAGTCTTTCTTTTATTTCAGCCCCCGAACCATACTTATGATACCTTCTCATTTGTTCCAACATAGAATTATCGAAACTTTGCACCCCAACGGATAAGCGATTCACACCTGAGTCGACCAGTACTTGGACTATCTCGTCAGTCAAGTGGTTAGGATTAGTTTCGAGCGAAATCTGTTCGACACTGAAGTTCTTCTTGAGGCTGGTTAACAACGAGCTGATCTCGCCGGGCATTACAGTCGGGGTCCCGCCTCCCACATACACGGACCTGAAGTCAAATCCCAGATCCCTATACATGTCTATCTCCAGCCGTAACGCCTTGAAGTATTCTTCGGCTAAGCCTTTCTCAAAGACGTATCTATTGAAAGAGCAGTAAGGACAAAGTTCCTCACAAAATGGAATATGTATGTAGATTAGGTAGTTAGTCCCTGGACTGGGAGATGGAGGGGTAACATCTTCAAATTCATTGAAACGTAAGCTATGCGAAAAGTTTCGTTTAAGATATTTGGTTAGGGCTGTCTCTAGTATCATTACAGAATGATCCGGGAACTATGAAATTGTGGGCATTTAGCCTGTGACATTCCCGGCAAATTACTCACTGAAACGCGAATTGGTATCAGACGTGACATTGTTCAGTGTTTCTTCAGACGCGGAGACGACAACCCCAAAATAGGACCAACAATTTGCTCGAACGCCTTAGATGTCGGAGAGGCAGGATACTCTGTCACAAACGGTTTTCCGTCGTCGGATGCGTTAACAATTCGAGGGTCGATAGGGATACTTCCGAGAAAACGGAAACCGGTTTCTCTCGCCAAACTTTCGCCACCACCGGTCTTGAACAGTGGATGACTGGAGCCGCATGTCGGACATACAAAACCGCTCATATTTTCAATTATGCCAAAAATAGGCATACCCAGATTCTTGCAAAAATTGATTGATTTCTTGACATCGCGAATCGCTACCTTTTGCGGTGTAGTGACGATAACCGCCTGAGATCTCGGCGGGGCCATCTGGCAAATTGAAAGCGGTTCATCACCTGTGCCGGGAGGCGCATCAACGATTAAGAAATCGAGGTCCCCCCAGTCAACTTCAGAGAGGAACTCATGAATCATGCGATGTTTCATCGGACCACGCCAGATAACAGCCTGATCCTTGTTATCCTTCATGACGAATTCGATAGACATGACTTTGAAATTCTTGGTGATCTTTATGGGCTCAAGGCCCCTTCCAGAACCACGCGCAATATCCGCTCCTTCCAGCCCTAGCATTGTGGGCACACTAGGACCATGAAGATCTATATCGAGAAGCCCGACTTCCTTATCCGACGCAGCTAGAGCAGCAGCGAGATTCACAGCTACGGTGCTTTTGCCGACACCACCTTTCCCCGATAGAATCAACAGAGTGTTATCTATCCTCGTAAGGGTGTCAGCCAATTTCAAATCTTCTCGAAGTTCTTCTATCTGTTCCTTGGTTAGAGGTGTTTTTCTTTCTTCTGTCATACCGCTTCCTATCTTGGTCTCAGGAAATCCCGATCCCTTCAAGCAACTTTTTAGATTTGACTCTATGCACATCAACACCGACTTCTTTTGGACTCATTCCTAGAGATAACCCAACAAGCTGAGTAAGGTAAAAAGTCGGTATCTTTGCCAGATTCTTGAATTTCCTTGATAGCGCTATTTGCCCCATGTCAAACTGTTCAAAACATGAGGGACAAATAACGGAAAGGGCTTCTATGTTTCTTTCCTGGATGTAGCGTAGTTTCTCTTTAACTATGGCATAGCCCGCGTCTTTATCCGTGTTAGCTCCAAGAGGAGACCCACAACAAAGGAATTTTCGAGAATACTCGGTGGGCTCCATCCCTATTATCGAAAGAAGATGGTCCATCTTTACAGGTACATAAGATTCGGACTCAGACAATTCTTCAGGATACATTATTTTGGGGGGCCTGAAATAATGGCATCCATAGTGGCAACCAATTCTTATGGGTAAATCCTGAACTTTCTCTTTAATGAGTTTTTCGATAACACTATCCTGATAAAGAACATCAAGGATATGAGTAACCTCGATGGTTCCTTTAAAATGGTGTTTTTGGTCTTCAAGTATTCGGTTTACTTTTCGCCTTTTGGAGTCACTCTTTTTCAGGGTGTGATTAGCTTCCTTCAAAGTGTTCACGCAGCCGGAACAAAGCGTCATCATGTTTAGCCCGGCTTCTTCCGCTCGACAAAGATTTAGCGCGGCCAGAGCTAGCCACGAATCGTAATGCACCATTTTGAGGCTTGTCGGTGGAGGACAGCAAGCAAAAGGCAGATCAACAAGCTCTATGCCCAACCGTTCGCAGACTTTGCGGGTCGCGGCTTCAAAACCAGGATATTTAATGGGAATTGCGCATCCCAAATAAAGAGCGTATTTCATGGCTTCCTTGTAATCAACAGGGCCATCTCCGGGACCCTTGTATTAAAATTCAACGACTTCATCTAGCCGGGTTTTCTTAAATATTTCACGAACCTCATCAATCGGGACGGGAAGCAGAGGGGCCAACCCATGGTGGGCCCTCATCTCGTCAAGCTGATGAACTATCATAGACCTACCGGTCTTGGCGAGGAGTTCAATAGCGATTTTGAGCTTGTCGGGAATATTACCGCGCCTGGCCGCAGAGTTCCTCAATGCTACCAGAAGATCCGAAATCGGAATCTTCTGGGGACAACGGTCCTCACACACATTGCAGGTGCAGCATACCCAGAGTTTTTCGTCTTCTACCACTTGGTCGTGGCCAAGGTTAAGGCATTTTAGAATGGTCTCTCGAGGACCAAGCGCCGGTGCGACTTCCAGCGCAGGGCATGATCCCGTGCAACGGGCGCACTGGTAACATTCATACAATGCTTCCCTAGGGAAAAAATTCCATATCTTCACTGTCATACCGGCTCTCCCTTCTTGCCTGGGCGCTCACTCAATTTCTGTTTCGTTTCTTCAATTTGACGGGGAGTCAGTTTTTGTATTCCCTGTTCCATTTCCTTAATCACTTTAGCGAATTGCATTCCTTCGGCAGCGGAAACCCAGGCTAAACGCAGTCTATCTTTGTTCAGACCCAGTTTTTCCATTCGTTTCCAAAACTTTTCAACACGTCTTGCCGTATTTTGATTCGCATTGTTGTAGTGACAGTCCGACGGATGACAACCGGAAACCAGGACTGCTCCAGCGCCTTTTGAAAACGCCAGTTCAATCCATTCCGGGGCCACTCTCGCAGAGCACATTGTCCTGATTATACGAACATTGTGAGGATATTGGATCCTGGAAACACCCGCGAAATCGGCCCCTGCGTAAGAACACCAGTTGCATGCGAACGCAACGATCTTCCGTTCAGGGTCATGGGCCAGGGCCTCATGTATCTGACTAACTATTTGAGCCTCAGTAAAGTGGGCCTGATCAAGAGCGCCAAACTTACATTCCGGAACACAAGCGCCGCAACCCTGACACATGGCTTCGACAACTCTGTAATATCCCTGATCCTTATTCCCTTCGATAGCATGGTAAGGGCAGACTTTGGCGCATAACCCACAGGCGGAACATTTGTCGGGGTTGATCCTGGCCGTGACTGCCGGTATTCGGACTTCTCCTTTACTCATCAAGATGTTGGCTCGGGAAGCGGCTGCGGAAGCCTGGGTTACGGAGTCCTTTATGTCCTTTGGGCCTTCAGCGGCCCCCGCCAGAAAAACACCGCCTGTTGTGGTATCAACCGGTCTTAGTTTGGGATGCGCCTCCATGTAAAAGCCATCAGTGTCCGCCGACAAATTGAGAAGCCTCTGAATTAAAGGGGCGTCGCTTCTAGGTCTTATACCTACCGACAGAATCACCATGTCCATATTGTCTCTGTAAGAAGACCCGAGAAGGGTGTTTTCACCAAGGAGGGTCAGATTCCCAGTGTTTATATCTTCAATGATCTCTCCGGGAATACCTCGCACAAACGTGACGCCTTCTCTTCTCGCTCTCTGGAAAAGGTCCTCAAACCCCTTACCGAAAGCCCTGATATCTATATAAAACACGTATATCTCGGTTTCCGGCCAGTGTTCCTTTATCAGGAGCGCGTCTTTTATGGTGTTCATACAACATACGTTGCTGCAGTAAGGGTTACTGCGTTTGCTTCGGGAGCCGATACACTGGAGAAAAGCTACTTTCTCAGGTCTCCTCCGATCAGACGGACGTATCAATTCACCGGAAGAAGGTCCTCCGGCGTTAATAAGCCTCTCAAATTCCAAGGTGGTTATTACATTTGGGAATCGTCCGTATCCGAGTTCAGTTAACGCTGTTGGATCATAAACATCCACACCAGTCGCTACAACAATTGTTCCGACTTCAATATCCAACATCTGATCTTGCTCGGCAAAATCGATGCACTTCCTTGTGCATGCCTGAAAGCATCTGTCACACGCCACGATTCCCTGATTGTTCAGGCATAGGTTCATGTCAACGAGGTACCGCGATGGAACAGCCTGAGCAAAAGGTATGAATATGGCGTGTCTTATCGACAAACCTGCGTTGAATTCATCAGGGGCAAGTTGAGGGCAAGCATGAATACAGTCACCGCAGGCTGTGCATCCGTCCGTTACATATCTTGCTTTCTTGAGGATCTTTACCTTAAAATTCCCAATATGCCCTTCAACTTCTTTAACCTCTGAAAGCGTTAGCATTTCAATATTGGGATGACGTCCAGTCTCACTCATTTTGGGAGCTAGAATACAGATCGAACAGTCCATGGTCGGGAAGGTCTTGTCTATTTGCGCCATGCGGCCGCCTATGCTGCCGCTCCTCTCCACGAGATAAACCTTATAGCCCGCGTCAGCCATGTCGAGAGCCGCCTGAATGCCGGCAACTCCTCCTCCAATCACCATGGCCGAGCGCTTTACAGGAACGGTCAACTCAAATTGCGGTTCCAAACGCTCGGCCCTTGCTACCGCCATTGACACCAATTCCTTTGCTTTGGCCGTCGCCGCATCTCTGTCATGGAGGTGAACCCATGAACAATGTTCCCTGATGTTGGCCATTTCCAGCAAATACGGGTTCAGTCCAGCGCTTTCACACGCGGCCCTAAATGTAGGCTCATGCAATCTCGGTGTGCAGGAAGCTACGACCACTCGATTAAGTTTTTGTTCTCTGATGTCAGTTTTGATCTGTTCCTGGCCGGGCTCAGAACAGGTATAAAGTGAATCTTTGGCTAATATGACATTGGGAAGCAAACCGGCAAATTGGGCAACTTCTTCACAATTTACCGTGCCGCCAATGTTCTTACCGCAGTGACAAACATATACTCCGATACGCAAATCCTGGGAATTTGTATTTTTCTGTAAGTGGTCCAGCGCCTGTTTCAATTCCTATGTCTCCTTGCGCCACTCAAACTTAAGGTTTCAATTTTACTGTTTTTGCAATAACGATTGGCCATATTCAAAGCCTTTGTCAAAAGCGCCCAGGTTAAAGTCTTCTGTGCCGCGTGGTATGGAAGCCGAAACGGCCTGTTTCATTGAATCGTATTCCACAACCTGACCTAACGCTGCCAATGCGCCCAGCATGACGATATTGGCTACGATTCGACGCCCCATATCTTCGGCTATCCTAGTGGCCGGGACCCGATATGTTGTCAGACCTTCAGGGTCGTTATCAATCTTCACCAGGTCCTCATCCAGTATCAGAACTCCGCCTCCGCGAATAACACTACCGTACGTTCCCCATGCGCCTTGACTCATCAAGACAAGAACATCCGGCTCCACTACCTTAGGGTAGTAAATCGCGGTGTCGGATATTACAACATCTGCGCTACATGATCCACCACGCGCTTCCGGACCGTAACTTTGCGTGAAAACCGCGTTTTTTCTTTCATGGAGAGCGGCGGCTTTGCCCAGAATGTGACCGGCCAATATAATCCCCTGGCCTCCAAATCCTGCTAACCTTATCTCTTTCTTAGCCATCAGGCGGCTCTCCCTTTACCCTTGCTGTCGCTCTTTGGTAAGACCTTTGAAACCACATTAGAGTTGTAGTTTTGTAAAAAGTCCGGGCGATCCACATTAACAAAAGTCCCGACAACCATTTTACCTCTGAGTGTTATCTCCGCTACACTCGGATCGGCCCCATTCATAATCTCGGAATTCTCTCTGTAGAACCTCATCTCTTCCAGCCCTGATCCAAGCTTATTGAGCCTGCCATATCCCGTTGGACAAGGGGAGATAGCCTCAATGAACGTGAATCCTTTCTTGTCAAGGGCCTGTGAAATCGAGTGCACAAGCTGTCGAGGATGAAATGTGGTCCATCTCGCCACATATATGGCGCCTGCGGCGTGAGCGAGATATGGGAGATTAAAAGCGGGTTCGGCGTTACCTGTAGGCGTGGTTGATGTTTTGGCTTCAAGAGGCGTGGTTGGGGCAACTTGCCCACCTGTCATTCCAAAATTAAAATTGTTCACACATATGACTTTTAGATTGATGTTTCGACGCGCGGCGTGAATCAGGTGGTTTCCACCGATTGCAAATAGATCTCCGTCACCAGAAAAGACAGTGACGGATGTATCAGGTCTGGCTAGGGCTAAACCGGTGGCAAAGGGAATGGCCCTACCGTGTGTGGTATGATAAGTGTCCATATCCAGATAGCCCGCGACACGTCCTGTGCAGCCAATTCCCGACACCACGGCGCATTCGTCGACAGGGAGTCCCTTCCTACGTATGGCTTCTATAAAAGTGGTAACCACTACGCCGAGGCCACATCCCGGGCACCATATATGAGGAATCCTCCCCGGTTTTAGATACTTATCATCAGGATGAAGCCCGTGATCCTTTTGTATAAGGTCATCAGCGGCTTCTTTGTTAAATGGCTCAAGCTGTCTGCAACGTATTCTCATCGTCGTTCCTAACCTGGATCGCGATATTTATTTGATGGGGGAAAAAGCCCTTAATTCTGAGTGAGCTTATAGAAACTCACAAATAGCTTCTTCAATCTCATTAGGCGTGTGAATCGATCCTCCCATTAGCGCCAGCAACAAAACCTCGGCTGCGCCGCAAGCGGTTCGTTCGACTTCGTATGCGATCTGTCCATAATTGATCTCAGGGACTACAAATCCCTTGACCCTACCCGCTATGGATCTTATGAGATTAGAGGGGAAAGGCCATATAGTTATTAGTCTCAACAGACCTACCTTGTGGCCCTGATCACTGAGGTTTTCTACCGCCTGCCTGGCCACTCTGGATGTGCAACCATAAGCCACTACAACCACTGTAGCGTCTTCAAGCCCAACGGTTTCGACACGTATGATTTTTTCAGCGTTTCTCTTGATCTTATCAACGATGTGCCTAATGTTTCTTTCCTGCACCGCGTCGGTGATCACCGGGTAACCACGCTCATCGTGGGTTAGACCGGTAACGTGGACATGATAGCCCTGGCCTGCTATTGCCATTGGAGCAGGCATGTATGTGGTGGTGTCAAAAGGAAGATATTGGTCTCTTGGGACCGTTGGTTTTGGGCGGTCTACTATAACAAGTGATTCCTTCCGGGGAATCACGACCTTTTCACTCATGTGTCCGACGACTTCATCAGCGAGGACAAAAACCGGTAAACGATATATTTCCGACAAATTGAACGCATGTACAGTCAGATCAAAACATTCCTGGGGCGAGGAGGGAGCGAGCGCTATACAGCCGTAATCTCCATGCGATCCCCATCGCGCCTGCATGACATCAGCCTGTCCTACAAGAGTAGGGAGACCGGTAGACGGACCGCCTCGCTGAATATTAACGACCACGCATGGGGTCTCCGTCATCATTCCAAGGCCAATATTTTCCATCATCAGCGAAAAACCAGGTCCCGAGGTCGCGGTCATGGATTTTACCCCACCCCATGACGCGCCTAGAATAGCGGCCATTGAAGCGATCTCGTCTTCCATCTGGATGTAAATTCCACCAACTTCAGGTAACCGTCGTGCCATTCGCTCCGCGACTTCAGTCGCAGGGGTTATCGGGTACCCGGCGAAAAAGCGACACCCGGCCGCTATCCCACCTTCCGCACAAGCAGCGTCACCGTGAATGAAATGTTCGCCGGTCAAGACTTCTTTGCCCATTTCCAACAGTCCTTACAATAATAACCCTCCTCAAAATATTGAGAAGGGTCCCATGAAAAAGTTATCTCAGGATAAACGCCAAATATTCCAGTATTTCAAAACAGTAATTCTTAGGCTATCGAAAAGATACGCCTATAGATCAACTCTTGACGTACCTTCTATCCTTTCGGGAGTATCTCGTAGTAACTTTCAAGATATCATTCTCGGTGATCTTTTTTGCTTCTTTCAGTTCAGCAAAAATGGCGAACTCAGGGCATATAAGACTGCAAAGCCCGCATTCGACACAATCTTCGGC
Source organism: Deltaproteobacteria bacterium (assembly GCA_026388665.1). Lineage (GTDB taxonomy): Bacteria > Desulfobacterota > Desulfomonilia > Desulfomonilales > Desulfomonilaceae > CAJBEZ01. The sequence goes on along the minus strand of JAPLJJ010000244.1, from coordinate 13,652 downwards.
TTGAGAAACCACCTCGGGGGGATGATATCCTTTGGTGTTAAATCGCTTGCTTTGTTTAAGACAACCATTTGGACAAAACTCGATGCAAAAGCCACATCCTTTGCATCGGTTTTCAATAATCCGCACTGTACCATGCGGGATTGAATGCGCCTCAGAGTCAAGTGGCAGCCGCCAGAATTTCATAACAGGTTGGCTCCGAAAAAGAGTTTAAGCTTTCCTATTATAGTAATTTCCCGGCGCGAGTCAACTTTCGTGGCAAATTCGTTCGTAAATCTAAAAAAGCCTATTCTTGGACTGCGCCTTCAGAAGACTTGACCGTCAGGACAGGACACTTGGCGGTTCTAACAACATTTTCAGCCGTGCTGCCAAGAATCAGATGGCGAAAACCTGTCCATCCGTGAGTCCCCATAATGATCAGGTTTATCCCATTTTCTTCTGCGAATCGCGTGATTTCAACCGCAGGAACGCCTATCCTTGATGTCGTTGAGATCTCGGTCAATTGCCCCTCAAACTCCGTCAAGAAATCATTGAATGCAATTTTCACCGATTCCTCAATATTTAGCAGAACTGATTGAAGATCAAAGGGCACACCGGCCTCAAACGCTGGATAGCCTAGGCGAGATGAATTCACTACATGCAAGACATCGAGACTCGCGCCGAAAGCTTTGGCAAAATCAATCGCATAACCTCTCGCAGGAAGCGAGTTTTCCGAAAAGTCCGTACAGAATAAAATCTTCTTTGGTATCATCCGCTTTCCTCCTCGATTCCCAGTTTTTCATTATCGTGACCCACTCTGAGCATCTCACAGCTCAAACGCAAGAGCAAGATGCTTTTTTAAAAAGTTAATTCGGAATATACGGTCACCGCCATTAAAGGGTTCTATTTGCATAGGGTTATGTTATAGAATCTTATCTCAAATCTTTCCTACAGAGAGCCAATTCGAAGGATTCACCTATTTGGCTCAATGACTAAAATCGACCTGGAACAGCGGGAGTTTTTACAATGGACAATTGGAGTTTTGGTTTCACAATGACGGTAGTTGGGGTCGCAGGCACATTCCTGACGATCGGCGCTCTCATACTGGGTATGGCAATACTCAAGAGGATTTTCCCACTCAAACAGGAACATCAAAACACACAAAAATAGGAAGGCAAAGAGGATCAATTATGTTCGATAGCATCATCGTCGGTCTTTCGGGACTATCGCTAGGTGTCAAATTTATGTTCACGCAAGGAGGGCCGAATTTAGTCATGCTGGCGGTTTCGGCCGTCCTATTGTACCTCGCAATAAAAAAGGGGGTCGAACCCCTGTTGTTACTACCGATAGGGTTTGGATGCCTATTGGTAAACCTACCTCTGAGCGATCTCATGGAGCAGGGCGGACTTCTCAAGTTTTTTTACGATATTGGAATCATTACCGAAGTTTTCCCCTTGTTAATCTTCATCGGCATAGGCGCCATGACTGATTTCACTCCACTTCTTGAAAACCCCAAGATCCTTTTGTTCGGCGCGGCAGGCCAGTTCGGTATTTTCCTTACATTGCTGTTGGCTCTTGCGCTTGGTTTCACACAACTCGAAGCGGTCTGCATCGGGATCATCGGGGCCTGTGATGGTCCGACGGCAATTTATGTCACATCCCAGTACGCTCCACACCTGCTTGGCGCTGTATCAGTAGCGGCTTATTCCTACATGGCGCTTGTGCCGATCATTCAGCCCCCAATTATGAGCCTGCTCGTCAGTAAAAAAGAGCGGGTAGTGAAGATGGGCGTTTCCAAATCAAGTGTTTCAGTCCAAACCCGATTACTTTTTCCAATAGTAGTAACGGTGGTTACCGGACTGATTGCGCCCAAGGGTTTGCCGTTAATGGGAACTATAATGTTGGGCAATCTTATGAAAGAAAGTGGTGTGGTTCAGAGGCTTACCGGCGCTTCGGAGAATGAAATCGCAAATATTGTCACATTATTCCTTGGTCTGGCTATTGGTGGAACCATGGAAGGCCATGCCTTCCTGAAACCTGCGACAATAGCCATCTTTGGACTTGGGTTCCTGGCAATTTGTCTTGACACAGTTGCCGGACTACTTTTCGGTAAGTTGATGTGCTTCCTGTCAGGCGGGAAAATAAATCCCTTAATCGGGGCCGCGGGAATTTCGGCGTATCCGATGGCTGCCCGCGTAGCTCAGACGGTAGGCCAAAAATATGACAGAGGGAATTATCTATTGATGCATGCAATGGGCGCCAACACCGGCGGCCAGATCGGCTCGGTCATGGCCGCGGCGGTCATGCTGTCCGTCCTGAAAGGACTGGGAATGATCTAGGGCTGATTTGAGGTTCGGAGGGTAACCTAACGTGACCGTCAAGAGTCGAAATGGCATAGTTGAGCTAGTGTCATCTCGGGGAACAAAGTGAAGAGAGATCTATCATGGACAAAATAGATTTTCCCCTTTGGTCGAAATGACACAGCGCTTACATGCTATTTCGATGAACGGATTGACGAGAAATCACGAATGAGTTGCATAGAGCTTAATTAGCGGTCTGTCTTGGTAATCGGAATAGAAGTTTGCGCCTATTCGCTGTGACGCTGATGTTTCAATTCGCGGGCTCGCTCCTGTAGATTTACAACTTTGTCCGTCTCATCCACTATTTCATCACCCAGGAGGGTTTCTATAAGGTCTTCTAAAGTCACAAGGCCATCCACTCCGCCGTATTCATCAACCACAACCGCTATGTGTCGCCGTTTTTTGAGGAAGCTGGTCAGTAACGCCAGCGCATCCCAGGTGCCGGGCACAAATGAAATTGGTTTAGCTATCGTTTTGATGGTCGCTTTTGGGTTTGAGAGGGTCTTTACAGAGAAAAGATCATGAATCATGATGTATCCTATGATGTTTTCCTGATCTCCCTCATAGATAGGCACACGTGAAAAACCCTTCTGATCCAAAGCTCTTGAGGCTTCCTCTACCGTCATGCCCGCCTCAAGGGAAAAAATTACAGTTCGAGGGGTCATGATCTCTCGTATGGCCCTGTTTTCAAGATTGATAATGTTGTGGACCAGTGCGCTTTCTCCATCGGTAATTTGGCCCTCGTGAGCGCCCATTCTCACAAGAGCAAGGATTTCCTCTTCTGTAACCGTCGGCGTTGTGTGCCTCCGTGTCAGAATACTTGTAAAAAACTTAATGATTACGATCATTGGATACATTAGAAATGTGAGCGAACTCACAGGCCATACGACGTGCTGCCACAAATTTCTCCAGTAAACTGCGCCCAGAGTCTTTGGAGTAATCTCCCCAATGAATAGTATCGCAAGCGTCATCAACACGGAAAAAAGCGGCATTGCACCGTGTCCGAGCGCTTCGTTTGCGTAATATCCCGCCAGAACAGCTCCTGCGGTATTGGCGACCGTGTTAAGAATTAAGACGGAAGAAAGTGGTTCCGCTATTGACTTTTTCATGGCTATGAATTTTTTAGCGGCTTTGGACTCATTATCTCTAGTTGCGGCCACCTCAAGAGTACCTCTCCTGGTGGAATAAAGGACCGCTTCAAAAAGAGAACAATTCGCCGAAATGAAAAGGGTAAGAAATACTACTATCAACAGAATGGTCATACCGCGTTCCCCTCGCATGGAATAGTTCAACTCTACTCATGTCTTACAGATGTAAATTACTTGGTTAATCCCAAAATTGCGCCAAAACGAGAAAGAGAACACGACAGGGAATCTTGTTCCGTCGCGTTCTCTCTCATTGTCAGCCAAAATTTGCATCCTGATCTCTATTACTAGAGATTCGCGTTGCGTTTTCTGCTCTTCCGAAACCTCATGTAAGGGTTCTTGGACAAAGCTTCTCCATCTTCAGGCTCAGATTCGGATCAACTGACCTTTTGTCCGCAGGCTTTAATCTGATAACACCATATCCCTTTTGCCTGTACCGTTCGTCATCATGCATGACAATGGCATTGGGAATGAACTTCAACTGATAGCCTGCGTCAAATAATCGTCGGGAGAAAGAGACATCTTCTCCCTGATAAAAACCCAGGTCGTCATTCCATGAATGTTCATTAAAGAGATAATCTTTGTAAATACCGTAACCACCAGTAACGTATTGGCACTTGTCAAAAGTCTGATCGTAAGTTCTAAGAAATGTGTAGTTTTCTATTATGTTAACCCAGTCACAATATCGTGAAAGGTCCGGATTCAAGATTATTCCGGTGGCAAGATCGAAATCACCCTTCACTTCATTGACTGCATCTGCCCACTTAGGATGCAGCAGAAAATCGTCATCCAGGCACACAAACTTGTTAAATTTTGCGGCTTGGGCCAACACATTTCGCATAGCGCCAAGCCTTCCTTGATTCGCAGCATCCGTCATTGAAAAAGAACGGACCCCATCTGAACCATTCAGACTGTCAACACATCCTGCAACCATGATTTCATAATAGTCAGGGTACAATTTCTGGAATCTTATGGAGTCAATTAGTTTAGCAAGTTTTTCCGGTCGCTTGCCGTTAGTAATTATCCCGAAACTAAAGCCTTTGGGTTTATGGGATGTTCGTGTTCGGCCTGGGAAGGTAGGTGGCAAGGACTTCCCAAATTCACTGAGCAGATCTATTCGAGCTGAAAGCGTCAAGATCTCCAACCTGTGTATAGCTGCTATGTTATCTTGCATTTCGTTGCGCAAGATCTCGATTTCCTGCTTGATCAGGTCAAGATCTTTGTCAAACTCAATGGCGCAAGGAATTACTTGAGCAGCGGTATCAATATTCTGGGGGCTCGAATTGACTATTCTCAGGGTGTCCAGCTCACGTTTAAGAGTTTCCAGTTCCTTCTTAAGATAAGCTACGTCTTCACTCCCGTTTCCAGACCAAGTTTTTTTTATGAAAGACTTTATCTTAACTAACATGTTTTTTCCCGACATCCTTTTTCTCCAAATGAGGACAAACGAGGAATCCATCTAAATTTTAGAGACTCACACTAACGACTAGTTGAATATGTATTTGTTCCAATTTAGAATTGCATATCGAATAATAAATTACATGACCCTCATTTTAGCTAGACCATGCATATTAATCTTCGCGATCATAGGAGGTAACATAAAGAAATTCAAGAAATATTTGGGTATCGCACAAATCACCTAATTGCGGCGGCGACATCCTTCGAAATGAACTCTTCCAGACATTTTCTTTCATCCGTATCAACATCATATTTTAAACAAAAGGTTTCTAATGTCTCGCGAGCTAGAACCGGCGCTCGCGGGGACACCTTTGGCAATTGGAATTCCCAGTACAAGGATCGCAGATCTATGAGGTCTTGATCATCCAGAATCGGATTACAACCTTTCAGGTTTCTGTCACTTATGCAGATGGCGGCCTGTAACTGATCATCGTAATTCTTGACTGAAGCCTGTTCTCCTTTTGTATTCATTCTGTATCCGTACAGAAATTCGGGTATGATATGGGTATTGTCCTTTTTCGAAATCCTTGACCAGAGATCAAAATCTTGCGCGAATCGAAGACGAGAGTCATACATCCCGACCTTAATGATCGAGGATTTCCTGAACACCATGCTTCCATGTCCGTAATTGTTGTGAAATTGTAACCGCCAAAGTCTGTAGACAGGGTCTATGATCAATTCCTTTTTTTGGACTAAGTTCCCTTTTTCATCAATAATCTCAAAGAAAGTTCCTACCAGGTCCAATCTCTTGGATCTCGAAATAACCTTGAACTGATTCTTGAGTCTATCCGGAAGGCTTATGTCATCAGCGTCCATCCTTGCGACATATTCGCCTCGGGCAAGACTGATCCCTGTGTTAAGCGATTTGGTGAGCCCCATATTCTCTTGCCGAATAGTTCTTATCCTATCATCCCCGTAACTTAGGATATCGTCAATAACAGGCTCTGATGATCCATCATCTATAATAAGGAACTCAAAATCGGTGAACGATTGATTGAGAATACTTTCCACGGCAACAGGGAGGTAATCCGAACCATTGAAAACCGACATTAGAACTGTGATTTGAGGGTTAGACATCAATATTAGATGGCGTAACTTCAGCCCAGATTTCGCTCCACCTACACTCTTGATGTGTCATTTTGAGACCAGCAGCGGCTATTTCATCTGAGAAGCTCTCCAGAGTGTATTCAGTGTAGTGAGTCTGATCCAAACGATAGTCGATACCCAGTTCCTCTTTTAACGGCACCCTCCAGTCGCGTTCAAAAACAGGGACTCGGAGCAGAATACGTGAGGGTTTGATCGCGTTTACCATTGCCCTAAGAAATTCTGGTCTTTCAGGTAGATGTTCCAAGACATTTGAAAGTACGGCTACGTCAAAGGATTCGTCAAATTTAGTGGTCAAGATGTCGGCCAGGAGATATTTGACCCTTGGATGTTTGAATCTCGAATTTGCAATGTCGATATTCTTGACTTCAAGATCAACCCCAGTTACAAACGCCCCGGATTTCTCTGCAATGTCGAATGCGAGAAAACCAATGCCGCAACCTATATCCAGAACTCGTTCACCTTGGTTTATGCGGTTGATAAAGAAATCATGATATTTCGTGTGTCGATGTTTAGTATGAGTTCCCCCATCATACGAGACCGACAATTCCCCCTGTAATGGATACAAATCCGCGTCCAGTTGAAACAGGAACATCAAACCATCAGCGGGCGAGGCGTTCCTGACTCTTTTTGCAACTACATCCAAAATTAAGTTCCGGAGCGCTTCGTCGGAGATTGTTTCCAACCTCCTATTCAAGTCGTCAGGCTCGGTGATATCCCGCATATCGAAATGTCTCCTGTATAAGGCAATTTTCGAGGTGAGCCAATTTGTTAAGAGAAAAGAGCGTTTCTATAAATTCTCTTGCCGTCCCACCGGTTTTCACGGCTAGTTTTTTGTCGGACAAAACTTTGAGTATGGCGTTTCGTATGCTTTCCGGGTCGGTATCACAAAGAAATCCATTATAACCATCTCTTATGATACTTCTGATACCGGGAGAATCACATCCGATTACCGGCACAGCGCAAGCCATAGCTTCTATCAAAGATTTTGGATGCCCCTCATAAAGCGATGGTAAAATGAATACTTGTGCCCGATTAATATATTCAGGAAGTTCTGAATTCGGTACCCCGCCTTCCCATACTAGTCTTTCCCCAAGGTCAGCGTATTTTTCCTGAAGGGCCGGGCGGAGCCTGCCCTCCCCTATGAGCCTGACCTTGACATCTAATGGCCGTATTGCTTCAAGCAAAGCGTCGAGATTCTTTTCAGGCGCTATTCTCCCTACAAAAAGAAGTGTTTTAGGTTCCTTCGGAAGGTTCAACGGGTGAAAGACATCAGTGTCAACATAGTTGGGGATAACCATCAACTTGTATTCAACCCCGGGAATCCTGGACAAAACATCCTTCGCCATAGCATCCGTAGTCACAAATATCCGGTCTGCTTGGTCGAATATTTTTGCCTCGACCCGTAGCGCCTCTTTAGTAATCGCCGAATCAGGGCCGTGTTCCCTGATACAGTTTTGGGACCACATATATCCGCAACGAGCTACGAAAGGTTTTCCAAATCTCTTGGCGATATTCAGGGCCAGTTCAGCGCCGTACATCTGGTTGGTTTTTATTATGTCAAAAGTTTTAAAAGCCTGACCATGAATCTCGTGCAAATTAGACTCATACTCCTCGACATCAAGCCCCTTTTCATTACACAGAATCCGAATTCCATTTAGCCGGTCGGAATACTCTAAATCGGTAGCATCCCCATAAGTAACAAACGTTACACTTTTCATATCGTCGATGATTCGCTGATAAAGAGCTATCTCCCGGTCCAGATTCCCAACCATGTCCCAGGTTTTGAGAGACACTCCCCTTGTGAAAAACAAACCAAGGTGAAGGTTCATGAAGCAATTTCTCTCGCAATACTCAGATACTTGGCAGCCACATCATCCAATTTCGAAACCGTGATGAGATTCTGAAACGTTTCGTAGTTATTTTCCATCTTATCGAGTTGCTCCAATACCTCTTCCTCCGTCCTAAATGGAAGTCCTCCTGCCATTACAAGTTCAGGGTGACCACCATCCTTGTAATAAAGGGCTGGAAGCCCGCATGACAAAGCCTCAATCAAGGCGTTTGAACAGGGATCATTCTTACTCGCCGTTATATAGATATCGTGGTTCCTCAGCATATCGGCCAATTCTTCCGAAGGAACGGGAGGCACATGTTTTATGAGTTCAAACTTTTCTGACACGTTCCCAACAAATGTGTATTCAAAACGGTCCCAAGCCAGATTCTCTTCAATCCATTTATAGACAGGACCACCCTTGCGACGATTATTGGACCAACTTGTCGAGATAAGTCTGATCTTTCGATTTCGATCAAATGATATTCGTCCCTGGGGATGAAATATGTCATTGTCCACCGCATTATGTATGATTACCGGTTTGACGGGTTTATAGCCCATACCAACAATATGTTGGTATGTCCAAGCTGACTGAAGTACTGTAGCTGATGCGAATTTTCGGTTTAGCTCATAGCAGAGTTCATCCTTCTCACGATCGAATCCTCTGATGAGATGAATCGGACCGTCGATTCTATGCACAACATTTAACCTATGATGTTTGCTGAACTCTAGAAATCGTTCGACATCAAAATGAATAGAATTGAGAATATAAGCATCTATGGATTCATTGAGTTCATTTTCTCGGACATCAACGCCAATCTGTAAAAGGGCCTTTTTCAAAGCCATCATGAACTGGTTACCGCCACCATAAGGAGGCTTATAGAAGCTATGCCATAGGCAGATCGTGAATTTTGAATCGGTTTTCAACGTTTCTACTTTCTTGCTCGGAAATTCATTCAAATTCATATTAGGGACAATCTGCTTCGATTCTTTTTCAAATCCTCCCAATGAGTTACTAATCTGTGAGTATATCCTCCTATAAAGTGAGGACGCAGATGTGGGAGCGTGTTTGTCCAAGACTCGTTCGTGCAGCGAAGGAACGAACTCGGCCAGAGAATTATATCTGATATCATTTTCTATTATGTCCACAGCCTCAATCGGATCGTCAAAGAGACACCCTGGTTCGAGCACATCAGGGGCCAGACCAACGCGCGAGCTTATCACCTTGCGCTTGGAAGCTCCCGCTTCAAGGATGGAGTGAGGCCCGCCTTCCGACCTACTGCTCACAACATATAGATCGAGCAAATTGTACAGGATGTTTAGGTTTTCGCGTGAAAGAGAGTTGATTTTCAGGTCGTCGGTCTCAATCTCTTTTCCAACATATGTAAACGGTATGCCTCTCGCGCGAAGCTGTTCTATCAACCAATGACGTCGAGGGCCAGCAAGAAGAACGTGGAAGCGCGATCTATTTTTCTTGAGAATCGTCAGTATTTCTAATAAGATGTCCGGGCCTTTGACGAGTTTCGGAGCACTCAAATCCAGCCCTTCAGTGTCCCGTTGAAATGATCCTATCAGGTAAGGCTTTGACGGGATGCCATGATCCATCCGAAATTTTTCTAATAGAGGATCCTTTGATGAAAGAGGCTTAAACACAGTTGTGTCTATGGCGTAAGGAACCATCTCGCTCTTAATTCCCACCGATTCAAGCTGCCTCTTAGCCTGGGAGTTCCTGGAGATCCACGTGGAAATGACGGGAACAGCGTTTCGGTGAGGTGGAAGAGAGAAGTACCGAAAGGGCTCCCCGGGAACGTGACAAACTATCCACTTTCCTTCAAGTTTCTCTCGAGGCAAGAGATTGAGTCCTTCCCACCAGGCCATATGCACAACTTCACACTCATCCAAATCGACCAGATCGACTATTCCTTCGAGCGCCTGGGCGGTGAGTCGGAGGTCCTCATCAATAGCCCAACCTACGCCATCTCCACCCGTCAAAAACACTTTTGGCTTTTTCACAATTTGCACGCCTTTACTCCGAATCCTGTAGTGTAACCAACTAGATCTTTTTGCCGAGGCTGATCCCTACGATCATCAGTCTTAATAGCTTTACGCTTGATTAACCCCAGCGTCGTTCCTGCAACCTTGAGCGTCATGGCCCGCTCTTTGCCCCAACTCTTGGTTTTGGAATATGTCCAGTGACGGATCATATCAACTAAGACACTCCAGAAACCACCTTGATTCTCAATAAGTATTTCACCAAATCCACAGGAACTTAAAATATCTTCCCAGAAAAAATTGGTGTATCGACCATAGTCGCTCGGATCACCATGAATAGCAACACTGAATGGAACACAAATCAGGACTATTCCTCGTTTCTTCAGACCGTAATGAATCTCATGAATGACACTCACAGGATCCATAACATGCTCAAGAAGCTCTGAACAGATGACATAATCAAAGGTGTCAGGTTTGAAAGGCAGCTTTGCGGCGTCAGACACTACATCCGGCTTCTTTGCCGAAGACAGATTTGCGTACGTAATATCAAGCCCAAATTTTTCAATGTCAAATAGGCCCCTTTTCCCGATGCGATTGCCCCCAAGGTCAAGAACTCTTGAGCCGGGCTCAAATGACTGCGCATGTCTCATATGGAACTCATCGACATAGTAACGACGTAACGAATACGAGATATCATTGGCTTGTTCTAAATTTATTAAAGGTTTCATTGTCTTAGGTGGAGACAGCGTGAGGATAAGCTAATTTGGGAAGATGCCCAAGTCCTGGGCCCGATTTGTTGATGACAAAAACAACGAGTTGTAGATTACATCGAGCCATTCCTCGAGACTTATACCGGCCTTGTGTTCCCCTGTTGACCTGCGAACGCCCCGTCCCAAATGCAAAAAGATTACATTCCCATTATCATCAAAGGCCCTATCGACCCGCAGACCTCTGAGAGGCGATGACAGCGGTATCTCGCCATCAAGTTCAGGAGACCACATCGTGTTTCTACACGAGAAAACCTCGTAACCGAATTCCCGAAGTTTTACCGTGACCTTGTCCCCAACATCCAGTTGGGGGAGATCAGGAAAGAAGTCGAGCCCCAATTCTCTGAACAATTGGTAATCCACAACGTATCCCAAAACGTGAAGGACGCCCTCTGGAGTCCTTGATCTGTCTAATCTAACACCGGCGGCCCCAATAGAACCTACGATTTTTGTCGTGAGAAACGATAACCACCCGGGATAACAGGGACATGTATCCATGTGCATGAGCATGACATGTTTCGATAACGGATCGATAAGCCTTATTCCTATTTCCAGGCCAATGGCGTTCGCGTAGCTACCCCAGTTCTTTTGATCCTGCTTACCGTCTTTCGTTACAGGCGCCTCATCGACATGAGGGGGAATCGGTTCGACCCTGTTCAGCGCCGCATTCACATCATCTCGTTCCAATAACCAGTCCAAATTTTGTCGCGGGGAATTGTTGTCCACCACCCAAACTTCATGAGTCTCCGGGGTGAAGTGTTTTACCCCGTCAAGACACGCTTTGAGGAGGCTCTTTCCCACATCATTTATTATGTGGGAAACAATGATAAGCTTTGGGGCTTCGGGTGATTGAACTACCTTCCGGGTTACCTCAACTCTGTAGGACTGTCGATCTATTATCAATTCAATGTCACATGGCGCTATACTCATGGCTGAATCCTCAACGCCGCGCCACATTCCATCTGTTTTACACCTGTGATCATAACACTATCGCACCAGTCAATCCTGAATTCCTCGCATACGGTTTCAACAACCCAACGTTTAAGAGGATCCGAGGTTAGAGGATATTTGTTGTAACGATAAATGGTTTCGATCTCAAAACCGGCATATTTGAGGAGGCTATAAAGATCATTAGCCACCCAGGGCGTGATGTGCGAAATGTCCCTCTGTCGGACAGGATGGGCGGCATTAGGAACCGTAACCACAAATCTTGCGGAGTCCGAGAGTCTCGAAAAAGTAGAAGTTACCATTTCAAGCGTATCGGGAACGGTTAGATGCTCCAATACCTGGTTTGCAATCGCAAGATCAAAACTCAAATCCTCAGGTATTTCCGTGAACGACCTGAAATCAAAGACCCCATCAGGATCTGTATCCAAACAATAGTAATAGTCAGTGACAGCTCGAATGGCTTTCTCGAATGGCTTGTGAGCCCCTGCGCCAATATCCAGCACTTTACTGTCCGAGGACAGAATAGCTGTAATCTCCTCATGAGGCGTTTTGATCGGAAAACTCTGCACAGCTCCGAATCGCTTGAAGCACTCGCTTCGCCACTTCATAAGACGATTCCAGGAATGAGCGAGTGAATCAGTCATGGATTTCTTCCCGCAAGGATGCGCCATTTAACGAATGTTTCAGTTCGTCAGGTCCTTTAGCCTCATCATAAGGGATCAACCGCCAATCAACTTTTCCAGAGACTATGCCTCTAGCTCTTTCCGGGCCGATTACAGCGAAGCTCACGATACCTGCGATCCTTTCAAGAGTCTCATATGATGCGGCGTCGCGGGCCGCAAAATGGGCTTCGTAAGCGCCGGTGGACAGTTTGTTTTCAGGGTACCAAGCTTTCAGGATATAGTGGTTCTGCGGTCCTGGGCCTACCAGACCGTCTTCTTTCGACACGTTCCACTTGCAAAGGATGCCGGCGGCGTTGAGGATTCCGAGTGAAAACATGGGATGTTCAAGGTCCCTATTTATTTGAAGATCGACCTCGATCCCAAAGGGGCGCTCTGCCTGAACCTCAGTTATAGTATCGCCGTTTCCGTCAAATAATCTGGCGCCATAAATATTGACATCTTCACTGGTGATACGGCTTCTAACCCGATGCTCCAACCTTTTTTGTTCTGATCGGAAGACAAGGGTCTCATAAGCGTTAATTGCCTGGAGAGCCGTACCGTCAGATATGAGTGTTCCCTGCTCGAGCAATATCCCCCGCTTTGCCACGAATTGGAGTGTTTCAAGGCTGTGGCTTACCAATAAGATGGTAGCCCCGCTTTCACGCATCTCTTTGACTCTGGCGAAACTCTTGTTCTGGAACTTCAGATCTCCAACAGCAAAGGTTTCGTCAATTAGAACTACATCGCTCTTAATGTTGACTGCGACACCGAATCCTAACCGACCCAACATTCCGCTGGAATACATCCTAACCGGTTGATCAAACCATTCGCCGAGTTCGGTGAAGTCTTCCACGTCAGGCAAAATGAGTTCCACTTCAGTTGTAGAAAGCCCCATGACAGCGCCTAACAGTCTTACATTTTCCCTGCCGGTCAATTCCATGTGAAGTCCGGCGTTCAATTCTATCATGGGGAAAATACGCCCCAGTATTTCGACTCTACCTCTGGTCGGGCCTGTTACACCTGCCAGGACCTTGAGCAAAGTGCTCTTACCTGCGCCGTTCCGACCAACTATCCCTAGGGTCTCCCCGCGAAGGACTTCGAGATTAATGTCTCTGAGAGCCCAACGATCGTCGTCGTCGAATTCCGACCCCCGGCGCTTTATGAAATTGATGCCCTTGCGGAGAAAACGGGGGACTGGTAACCCGTATCTCTTCCATAAACCAGTAATTCTTATAGTTACATCATTAGACATGTTCTGGTCACAATACGTCGGCGAAATAGGCCGACAACTTTCTGAAAAGCGGCCAAGCGATACTCAGAATGATCACCATCATTATTGCAGACAGAATAATCGGCTGAACCTCCGGAGATTGCCCCTTGATCAACACGGATCGGAAACCTTCGATCAC
>JAPLJJ010000066.1 GCA_026388665.1 Deltaproteobacteria bacterium | reverse complement strand
TTGTGTACTAAAGCTACCATCACGGAGGAGTCCACCCCGCCGGAGAGCCCCGCGACCACATGAGAATCCCCAACGCGCCTTTTTACATCTTGAATAGAACTTTCTATAAAAGAAGACATTGACCAAGACGGCTTGATTTTGGCGACTCTAAAAAGAAAATTCTCCAAAATCTGTCGACCACTTGGAGTATGCGCTACTTCGGGATGAAATTGCACACCGCAGATCAAACCGTCTGCTCTCTCAAGCGCAGCGACAGGGGTGTCAAAGGTTGAAGCAGTGATGCGAAAATTGGGAGGAGGTGTAATAACTTTATCCCCATGACTCATCCAGACCGGCAAATCGGTTTCCGGGAGTCCATGGAATAATAATGAGTCCTTAGAAATGTGATTGACCATAGCTCGCCCGTATTCTCGCTCTGACGCCTTTTGAACGTGTCCCCCCAATGTGTGCGCCAAAGCTTGTAGTCCGTAACATATGCCAAGAATGGGGATATTGAGGTCGAGTATAGATTTGTCAAGCTTTGGAGAATCAGGATCATATATGCTAGCTGGCCCCCCAGATAAAACAATACCTGCAGGCTTGTTTGCGGTGATGATTTCTATAGCACGATAATATGGATGAATCTCAGAATAAACACCGGCTTCCCTTATCCTTCTGGCAATAAGCTGTGTGTACTGAGAACCGTAATCAAGAATCAAAACGTAAGAATCGTATGTCACAGTGAAACCTCAAATGACAACATAAGATATTCCATCAAAACAAATATAACGTTTACTTTGGAATATGTCTTGCGTCATGTGTGTGGCATTTATAGGGGTAATCCCTTCAGGGGGGACTCATTTTCTAGGTAATTGAGAAGATAGAACGAAAAAGACCGGAGGTTTCTCCGGTCTTTTGAACACGCTCAATTGAAAATTTCCGACTTTATTTTACCTGCTGTTTTTTGACCATTTCGTAGGAAAGACCTGGGGTCACACATGGATTACAGCCAGGTGATATAACAGTGTATTTCTCGACGTTGCTGACGAGCTTTGAATTGGGAGGAAGAGCGGGCGGTGCGCCCCAAGCAACTGGTCCACCATAAGCCGGCGCAACACACTTCGGAGGAATAACCTGAACTTTGTCTACGCAGGTTGTGCCCCTCCAAACGCCCCAGGGACGGAACCCGGCTGTATACTGTTCGCAGCCGCCCAGCATCAGTGTGCTGTCGCCACCAGCCGTTCCAGCCGTCTTCTTTGAGAAGGTTGTCTTAACCTTCATAGGGATCATAATCGTATCCCCAGTGTTAGCAAGAATAGGCATCCCCGAAACTTGCGCCTCCGCTACGACCATTGAACTTGCCACGATGGCCATCGCGCCTAGCAAAACGATCATTCTTTTAACCATACCCAAATCCTCCTTTTATTAGGCTCCACAAAACAGGAAGCGTGGAACCAAATGTGGAATTATAGACGAAGAAAAGCTATTTGATACTCTGATTATCAGAATGGCTTGGAGAAGTCAAGATATTTTTTCTCGATCCACTCTGATCCGTAAGCTATGACGCCAAATTTAACACAAAAAATCATTCCGAGAAAGATTTTTTTTATTTAGCTGAAAATCCTTTTATATGTCCAGAAAAAATTTCTTTTAATAATTTCAAAATACACCTGAAACAAAAACATTCTACACGGCTCCTACCAGATTCAAAATCTTGATGTCAAAGAACCCTAGGATCAGTGACAACTCCTGTGACCGCGCTCGCCGCTGCGACGGCAGGAGAACTCAAGACAACCTCACTTTCAGGGTGCCCCATTCTCCCGACAAAGTTTCGATTTGTAGTTGAGATCGCGCGTTCCCCACGCGCTAGTATTCCCATATGACCACCCAAACATGGACCGCATGTTGGTGTAGACACCACCCCTCCAGCTTCAATTATTGTTTCAATTATGCCTTCTCGGATTGCTTGAACCGTAATACTTTGAGTAGCGGGAATAACGATTAGTCGAACATGTGTAGCCACCTTTTTCCCTCTGAGTATGGAAGCGGCTATTCTCAGGTCATCAATTCTACCATTGGTGCAAGAGCCAATAACGACCTGATCGACCTTCATGTCTTTTACTTCAGACGCGGGCCTAACGTTTTCCGGAGAAAAAGGTAGAGCGACTAATGGTTCAAGTTCATCCAGACAGACTCTAATATCTCTCGCATATTGCGCATCCTTGTCTGACTCATAAACAACGTACGGACGTCTGCCATGTAGGTCTGCGTATGCTTTGGTTGTGGGATCAAAGGGGAAAATCCCGTTTTTGGCCCCTGCTTCTATCGCCATGTTGGCAACGGTCAGCCGGTCAGCCATGGTCAAGCTTGAAACACCCTCTCCCGCAAATTCCATTGCATGGTACAACGCGCCATCCACCCCGATATCTCCAATAATTCTAAGAATCAAGTCCTTGCCACTAACCCATGATCCAAATGAGCCACTGAGTTCAAACCTGATTGATTCAGGAACCTTGAACCAACATTTTCCAGTTAACATTGCGGCTGCGAAGTCAGTGCTTCCTACTCCGGCTGAAAACGCGGATAGAGCCCCGTAGGTACAAGTATGACTATCCGCTCCTATTACTAGATCCCCCGGCCCCACTATGCCCAGTTCTGGCAGAAGCGCGTGTTCAATTCCCATAGAACCAAGGTCGAAAAAATTGACCAATCCCATTTCGTTAGCAAAATCACGTGACCTAACCAGCATCATTGCGGAATCAATGCTTTGAGCCGGGTTAAAATGATCCAGAACAACAACAACTTTTTCTCGGTCAAAAACCTTAACTCCTCCTGCTTCCCTGAAAGGTTTGAGGGCCAGAGGCAAAGTGATGTCATTCGCAAGAGCAATATCAACAGCCGCCTGGATGAGCTGCCCAGGTCGGACAGATGCCAGGCGCGCGTGCGCGGCCAGGATCTTTTCAGTTATTGTCATTTCCATTTATTTGATGTTCCTTTTTGATAGGTATTCATCAAGAGCGTCTTCCCAGCGGCGGAGTCTTGTTCCCATCAAACGTTCGAATTTTGAATTATCAAGAACCGAGTATAGGGGACGTGGAGCCGGGCGACCAAGCTCCTGAGTGCTGATCTCTTGAATCTGAACTTCATTTAGGCCCGAAAGTTTCAAGATTTTTGCCGCAAAATCACTCCAGGTAGTACTCCCACAATTTGTAACGTTAAAAACTCCAGTTGCTTTCAGTTGACACAATTTGATGATGGCCTCGGAGAGATCCACCGTATAAGTGGGCGCGCCGCGCTGGTCGTTAACAATCCTGAGTGTTTTACTACCGGCGCCGGCCCTAATTATAGTGTCCACAAAATTCTTCCCGTGGGCCCCATATAGCCATTGTGTTCTTATAATACAATGATTCTTGGGGAGGGTCTTCTGTAGCCTAATCTCACCTTCCAACTTCGATTTTCCATAGACTCCTATGGGGTTGGTTGGATCATCTTCTTGGTAGGGTTCGGTCTTGGTCCCATCGAAAACATAATCAGTGCTAATGTGAACGAGGAAGGACCCGGAATCCGCCGCTGCTTTAGCAAGATTCTCAGGACCGACCGCGTTAACGCTAAAAGCCAAATCTTCTGTGGATTCACAACCATCAACGTCGGTTATAGCTGCCACATTTATAACAACTTTTGGTTTAACTGTGTTGAACACTTCGAGAACTGAAGATAAACTGGATATATCAATTTCCTCGACATCCATTTCAATGATATGAATACCTGCCTGAGTCAACGCGCGGCATAGATCACGCCCAAGCATTCCGCTAGCGCCTGTCACCAGGCAAGGGACAGGGAAGTCGGTCATCTATTCCTCACTTGCTCTCACGCGAAATTCTGCGATGTCAAAAAATACTCCGGCATTTTGAGCAAATTCTACCATACGAATTGAGCGACAACTTCAATAGCATCTGAAATGTTCTTCATTGAACTTGTTACCTTAATTAAATATGATTGAATCGAGTCTTATTTTCTACAGCGTCCTCGTTGATTATGACATTGTTCTTTTGTTTCGAGCAAGGAGACGCATGATACCAGTGATCAGATCAGTAAATGAAAGAGACTTCCCGGAAATTGAACGTCTTCTGGGAAACTGGATGCTAACTGATGCCTTGCTCAAAAATTTCCTCAGTAACGACAACGCAATAAGTAATGTGGTTGACCGGAGTATTTCCGTTCTCGAAATAGAAGGGTCGATAGAAGGAGTTTCCTTGTGGTCCAGATTGACTAATGGTGAAATCACGGTTGCGGGTTATTCAGTTACTGAAAAGGCTAAGAGAGCAGCTCTGGATGTCAAATTCTTGAAACAAGAAATTTTGGAATGGGCAAAACTCAAAATAACGAAAGTCAGCCTTACTGCTCCTGAAACCGAAGCCCATCAATTCATGAACACATTGAGGTCCTGTGGCTTTGTTTGCGAAGGTGTCTCCTGGTCTACTATTTCTGACCAACCCAATAGCATAAGACTTTGCAAGAAACTCGTATATGAAACAATCCATGATTCCAATGTACTCAAATTTCTAGAAGAAACGTTTATTTCATGGGGTTACGAGACTAGAGTCGACACAGATACCCTGTTTTACAGGTCTAAAGCTGACTATCAACTCCCTTTTCTTTTCACCGCGTGGCATACGATAGCCAGACAGGGAACCCAAATCATAGTGAGTCCACCGGCGAGGCCTCTAGATCCCTATGAACTGGAAACCTTATTTTTCCCATTAATTGTAACAGGTCATCAAGATAAGCCGCTATTAGTGACTATCGACAAAAAAAGAGCTGTGGGTATGATTGAATTGCCTCAGCCCGAACGAAGAAACGACAACTTATTCATTGGGGAAAACGTGAGATCACAAAAGCTGGGTCGAAACTTGGTCTACACCTTTCCAACCGGATTTCAAAAGATTCGGAAGGGGCTACCTGTGCTTTTTTATGTTAATCGAGTTGGGGCCGTTGGCGAAGCCAGGATCGAGAGTTGGTCGTTTGAGGATCCGAAAAAATTATGCAAGGCACTGTATGATGACGAAAAATACGATCTTGACCACATTATGGAACATGCGGAAGTTTCCGGTCCAAAAGCCGGTAAAGTCCTAGTCTTGGGATACGAGTACTATCGGGCTTTTAACAATCCGGTTATGCTGGGAGAAATGAAGCGGCTCGACATGGAGTTTAACCCTCAACGCCAGCGGTCTATTTCGTACGATTTCTTTCAGTCAGTTTCGGAAACAGGAAACCAACAAATAATAGATCATGACACTCAGGCAGGTTCTAGAGAACGTGGGGAATTAGATGTTGATCGAATATAAAGGCATGAGACCAAATCTTGGCAAGGAGGTTTTTCTTGCTCCAGGAGTTGTCTTGCTGGGAGATATACAAATAGGAAACCATAGCAATATCTGGTTTTATACGGTCGCAAGGGCTGATGTGAATTACATAAGGATAGGGAGCCAAACAAACATTCAGGACCATTGCGCGCTGCATGTGACCAGCGACAAATTTCCGCTCATCGTCGGAAACGAAGTTGTGGTAGGTCACCGAGCTGTCCTTCACGGATCCACAATCCACGATAGAGCATTGATAGGCATAGGGGCTCTGGTTTTGGACGGCTCTATTGTGGAAGAAGGGGCAATAGTGGCGGCGGGAGCTGTGGTGACCCCCGGTAGCGTTATCCCGGCTAACAAGGTGGCGGTCGGCATCCCGGCGCGCCCGGTCAGAGATTGCACAGAAGCAGAGCGCGAGTTCCATTCGAGCAACATAATCAAGTACAGTGAATATGGACGAAGATTCTCAGATCTAACCAAAATAATAGAGCAAAAAAAACTAGGCTGAATTTAGCAGGAATGGGTGGACGCAAGAAAACCGGCACGCACTTTTTGTTCATGTAATACTTTAATTATTGACATTATCTAACCGGTATGCTTTATTTATTTTCAGTTGCGCTGCAACGGTATTCATAGAAAGCGGGAGGATCAAGCATGCCTCATTCACACAATATTGACTACTACATCGGCCACGTGAAAGAAGAATCCCTGGCCGAAGCCCTTGCTGATTTTGAAGATCCCCTAGAGGGTAGTCCCGTAGACTTATTATCCTCCCTTGAAATCGACGAAGAGTTTGTTGATGATGAATTGACGATAGACTTCGACGATTTCTGATATCATATAGTGAAAACCAGACGCAAAACGACCGGAACGCTTTAAACGTTCCGGTCGTTTTGCTTTATTGCGGGGGAATTTTTGCTGGGCTTTTCACCTATACTTGGCGATATCAAACAGAGTATTGACTACAAATGCTCGGAGAAAAACGATTGCAAGGATTACAATTAGCGGAGAAAAATCTATTCCCATTTGTGGTATTGGAAGGTGACGTCGCACAAAGGCGAATAAGGGCTCTGTAATACCGTATAGGAAACGTATTATCGGATTGTATGGATCAGGATTAACCCATGAGATCAAAGTTGATATAATTACAATCCACATATATATATTCAAAACCGTGTCAATCACGATAGCTAACGCGTTAATCAAGTTTCCAACGACAAACATTATTCCCTCTTTTAAGACTGTCTATGGTTCCGGTCAGTTCACACACCAGATAATTAGGGGCTAATTTTGTGATGTCCGAAGCTTTTGAATTGGCCCCAAAATGAAAAGCGCCCTGCGGCGCAAATTAATTAAATCAAGTTAAACAAACATATAGCATTGAAAACAGCATATGCTTATCATGAAATATTATAGCTACTCCGCGTCTACGACCTTGGTCATAGACGTGTGAATCTTTGAAAAATGAAAAACCCCTACATCACTTTATGGATTCTTTAAGGGCCTTTGCTGGTGAAAATTTCGGGGCTTTCGCAGCCTTGATTTTGATTTTTTCTTTGGTGCGAGGATTGATGCCTGATCGCGCCTTCCTGAGAACAACAGAGAATTTACCGAAGCCAGGAACAGATATTTCTTGGCCTGCCACCAACGCTTCGGCTATGGTGGAAAAAACCAGTTCGATGGCTTCCGACGCGTGTTTCTTGGTCGTCTGGCCCTTCTCTGCAAGTTTATCCACGAATTCAGCTTTTGTCATGTCCACGCCTCCCTCGAGATGATCATAGGTTTATGTCAATAAAATCAATGACCGTTCTATACGACCCCAAAACGTCAAGTGTCAAGAAAATATTGTGTTACAGGGCCTTTTTCGGCTTGCTGTGATTGCTCTAATAAGGCTTTTTGGTCAAAGGGAACTTACTTTGATGTGGTTCCAGGGCCAATTCGCCTAATTAAAATACTGAAAGTCATATATTATTTAATAATAATATCTATTTTATAATTAAGGTTATATTATGACCAGAACCAAGTATACGCGGGTGAATCTTATGAGAGAACTATTAAATTATGTGGCTCGAAAACAATTCAATGACAATAACGGTTGACTGAGAAAACGCGTACATGTAATGGTCTTGTATTAAATATTTCCATACTTATCAAATCATGTCCTGACAGACAGAGGAGGAAAAATGGCAAGGACTTTAGTTATTGATCAAGAGGCTTGCAGTGGTTGCGGAACGTGTGCGGCTATTGCCGAAGACTGTTTTGCTGTAAGTGATGATACTGATAAGGCTTATGTAGTAGACCAGAGTGCGTGTTCCGAAGATGAGATTCAAGAAGCCATCGACACTTGCCCCGAAGAGGCGATCTCCTGGCAGGAATAACATCAGGAAGACATATCGCCACTCAAAATCATTCGTGCTAACGAATAAACAATACTAGGCGCAACAGATGGATTCCGGAGAAGAGGGAAGTTGTCTCTCTGAGACTGATTTGAGCCCCCGTCTCAAAGAGCTTTATGAAGAAATAGACGCGACCTATAACGATGTCTCGTTTCAGGTCGGGTTTAACTGCGAAGGCTGCGATGGCACTAAATGCTGCACCGTTGATTTGATTGTTCATACCTTTGCGGAAATGCTTTACATGAGACGGGGCCTCCGCGCCTTAAATCAAGACGTAAGATTCCAGATAATAGAACGTAGCCAAAAAATCACTGAACTAAAACGGCTGGATTCAAATGGAGATCCTTATAGAAATGCCGTATGCGCAGCGAACTTTGAAGGAAAATGCGCTCTCTATGAATATCGGCCCATGATATGCAGATTGGCTGGGATTGCCCATTTCATAGATCGCCCTGATGATAAGAGGATCTTGGGAACAGGGTGCGTAAGGTATGAAGGCGGCGTCCGGGAAAACAATCCCAATGCGAGGATTGACCGAACCCCTTTTTACAGACTAATGGCTGAAATAGAGATCGAGATGATTAAGACCATGAAGAAAAGAACACCTAGTCTCACGATTGCCGAAATTCTCGCCACCTAGCCGACTAACATCTTTTCAGCGGTTTCCAGTGAAATACCACGAATAAGCAGACTCTTTTCTCTTGAATGTTCTCCTCTCTGGATCGAGACAGCCGATTGAGGAACTCCCAACTTTTTTGCGATGACCTTGATTAGCGCTTTGTTTGCTTTGCCTTCAACCGGCGGACTAGTTATCCTGACAGCGAGTTTGCCATCAGGCCCAAGGACAACAGCTTCAGAGGAGCTATTTGGAGTTACCCTCACAGTTAGAACACATTTCTCATCTGATACGCATTGTTTCAGCTATTTACCTGCCTGGTAAATATAAGTCTAATGCAAAAAATAACGGCCCCAATCGTAAGAGCCGAATCTGCGATATTAAAAGCGGGCCAATGTAGATCTCCCAAGTGAACATCAATAAAATCAATAACTTCTCCGAATAAGAGTCGATCAATAAAATTTCCGGCGGCTCCCCCAAAAAAAAGAGAAAATCCGACCAAGGAACTTCGGTCCAAACGCTGGGAAGTTACTATCCAGACCGTTATAATAAGCGCCATAAATGAGACTGCCGAAAGGGCGCCCCGACTGAACAGACTGCTATTATGGGCAAAGATTCCGAAAGCCGCGCCGGAGTTTCTAACATGAACCAAATTCAGGAATCCTGGTACTAGCTGATCAGAAACATTAAAGGGAATGTTATTCGAAATGACGTATTTTGTTATCTGATCGGCCACAATAATAATTGCCGAAATGGTGACAAAAATCATCCACGCATGTTTCCTGTATTGGTCCATTATGTTAAATCACGTTTCTGGCTAAAATCAAAATCCTCACGAAATTAAAACAAGAGTCATCAAGTGTTACTGGAGAGCACTTCGGCACATCTGGGACAGACGTCAGGGAATTTCAAATCCGTACCTATCTTCGAATTCCAGGTCCAACAACGAGGACATTTCTGACCTTCAGCACGCGCGACCTTGACATCGACCCCTAACAAAGGATTCTGATCGTCTCGCTCGGGCGAAGGTACCCGATTGGCAATTAGTTCAAGCTGGGAGACTATGAAAAATCCCTCATGATCTTCAATTCTATTGATTCTATTAATGAAATCATCTGGGCCGCTTATGATCAACTTGGCTTCAAGAGAGGAACCTATAACCTTTTGGGCTCTTGCTTCTTCAAGTGTTTTTGCCGCCTCTTGCCTGAGAACCAACATGTCGTTCCAGAGGGTCTTTTCTTCTTTGCTCAACTCCACTCCCTGAATAGTGTCCGGAAATGACGCGAGATGAACGCTGGATTCCTTGTCCTCAGCCGTCTGGAATTCGGCCCATACCTCTTCAGCGGTGAAAGCCAAGATCGGGGCCATTAATCGAATTAAAGCCGACAATATGTGATTCAACACTGTCTGAGCCGATCTTCTCAACGGACCGTCTGATTTCTCAACGTACAGGCGATCTTTTAGGATGTCCAGATATAGTGATGACAGGTCTACGGTGCAATAATTGTAGATAGTGTGGAAGACAACATGGAAATCGAAATCCTCATATGCCTTCACGACCCTTGTTATAACGCTGTTGAGCGTATCTAGAGCAAATCTGTCCAGTGCAGTCATCTTTTCAGGTGGAACCTGATCGCATGGATCAAAGTCAGCCAGGTTTCCAAGAAGGAAACGACACGTATTGCGGATTCTGCGATAAGCCTCCGAAAGTCGATCCAATATTTCCGACGAAATTCTTATATCATCCCGGTAATCTTCTGCAGAGACCCACAATCTTAGAATATCAGCGCCATACTTCTCGATAATTTGCGAGGGTTGGATAACGTTGCCTAGTGATTTGGACATCTTCTTGCCTTGGCCATCAACTACGAACCCATGGGTCAATACATTCAGATAGGGCGCTCGATTTCGCGTCCCTACAGAAGTTAGCATTGCGCTATGAAACCATCCTCTGTGCTGGTCGCTGCCCTCAAGATACATCTCGCAGGGATATTCCAGAGAAGCTCTACTTTCGAGCACAGCAGCCCAGCTAACACCGGAATCAAACCAAACATCAAGAATGTCTCGTTCTTTGACAAAAGACACGCTTCCACAAGATGGGCAAACCAAGCCTTCTGGAACTAGAGCCTCTACCCCTGATTCAAACCAGACATCCGCGCCCTTTTCTTCGAAAAGCCTTGCTGTTTTTTCAAACAACTCCGGAGGAGCCACCACCGCGTCACAGTCTGCGCATCTTAGCGCGGTAATTGGAACACCCCAACTTCGCTGTCGAGAAATACACCAATCCGGTCTGTGCTGTATCATCCCATATATTCTGTCCCGTCCCCATTTAGGAATCCATTTGACAGTGTCAATTGCTTTCAGAGCGGATTCTCTTAATCCCGTTTGATCCATTGAGATGAACCACTGATGAGTAGCCCTAAAAATGACCGGCTTCTTGCAGCGCCAACAATGAGGATAACTATGATCCATTTCCTCCGATGCCAAGAGCGCTCCAACTTCTCTAAGTTTTTCTATGATTTCCTTGTTGGCGTTAAAAACGAACTTTCCCGCGAAAAATTCGACCTCATCAGTAAATCGTCCGCGATCATCCACAGGAGCGTAAACATCTATGTTGTATAGACGTCCAACTTCATAGTCCTCCTGTCCGTGACCCGGAGCGATATGAACGCAACCGGTGCCAGTGTCCAGTGTCACAAAATCGGCTAGAATGAGTTGGGATGTTCTATCATAAAGAGGATGCGCGCATTTTAGACCCTCAAGCGTTTCCCCAGGAAATTCAGCTAGAATTTTGAAATTAGTTTTACCGAAGGTCTCCATATTAATTGGAACCAAACGTTGGGCTAAGATGTAAACATCATCGCCAACCTTCACTGCGGCGTACTGTTCCTTGGGATGGGCTGCAATCGCAAGGTTTGCTGGTATCGTCCAGGGGGTCGTAGTCCAGATCACCACATAAACTCGCTCGCCTTTCAACTCAGGAATCCTGGAGGAAAAATCGTCTACAGCCGCAAATCGAACATAAATTGAAGGGGTTGAGGAGTCGGCATATTCCACCTCAGCCTCGGCCAAAGCAGTGACACATGAAGAACACCAGTAAACAGGCTTCTTACCCCTGTATATGGCCCCAGAATTGAAGAAACGCCCAAGTTCGCGAACGATGGTAGCTTGATAGCCATAATTCATGGTCAAGTAAGGATCGTACCATTCTCCGAGAACCCCTAACCTCTCAAATTCCTTACGTTGAATATCTATGAACTTCCCAGCATATTCTCTGCACTTTTGTCTTACCTGGACTTCTGTCATTTCTCTTTTGGCCTTGCCCAGTTCTTTATCTACCTGATGTTCAATTGGTAGCCCGTGGCAATCCCAGCCGGGAACATAGTCTGAATTATATCCAGCCATAAATTTTGACTTTATAATAATATCTTTAAGAATCTTATTGAGAGCTGTTCCGAGGTGTATGTGCCCATTAGCATAGGGAGGGCCATCGTGAAGAATATATTTAGGTCTATTCTGTGCAGCCTGTAAAATCTGATCATATATTTTTGTTGATTCCCAATGTTGCAAAGTTTGCGGTTCCTTCTTGGGAAGGTTCGCGCGCATCGGGAAATTCGTTTTTGGCAGATTAAGGGTATCTTTGTAATCCATAATTATTTCCTCCACAGCCCGAGAGCATAAACCACTCGTCTTCCGGCGCTATCATGATACAAACTTTTAAAATCAATGATCTGGATCCTAAAGTCAACGAAAAACCTTTTCAACAGAGTTGAGTAATTTTGTTACAATTAGTATAATTGAATTAGGATGCTTAACTAACAAACATGATAAAAAAGTTTAGTGTATACGGTTTATGTTTCCTGATTGCTGTCATTACTTGTAGTTGTATGGTTAAGTCTTTCAATCCCGACTCTGAAAACGCATTGGCGCCCACCAAAGGTTATGGCGCCTTATCTAATTTTCCATTCAAAGAAGCCTGGTATGGGATCTATTTCCAGGAAGACAAAATCGGTTATAGCCATTTCAAAATTCAACCGGCTGGGAAAAACTTCGTAATTGACTGTGATTCGACCATGAGACTCACTGCGATGAAAAAAACCAATGAAATAAACATGAACGAAAAAATTACAGTTGCTCCTGATCTCTCGTTACTCTCTTTTGATTCAGACGTGAAAATGAATCAAAAGTCGCTGAAAATAGAAGGCAAGTTGGAATCAACTAAACTACTTTTAAAGATGAATGTTGATAGTGAAAAGGTTGAACGCGAGTTTCCAGTAAACGGTAAAATATTTCATACTAGCGCAATTTCTCTGATGCCCGCCTTAAGGGGACTTAAGGAAGGATCAAAGAATTCCTTCAACGTATTTAACGTAGAACGGCAGTCGATTGAGTCAATAGAACAGGAAATTGCAGCGGTAAAGGGTTCGCCTGGCCCATCAGACGCGGTCTGGCGGGTTACAAATAATTATGGACTATCGACTGTTAATTCCTGGTTGAATCGAAAAGGTATGGTAGTTTTGGAAAAGGCCCTTGATGGGTCCCTTATAACTATTCTGGAGGATGAGGCAGCAGCGAGACAATTTCTCGAAAAAAGAGCTAAACAAAAAGACTTGATTCTTGACTTTAGCCTCGTCAAATCGCCTAGAAGAATAATAAATCCACATAAGACCCAGTTTCTAAAGATCCGCTTGCAGGGCACTCGGTCTAACCTAATTGCTCGAGATCATCGTCAAAATGTCAACGACTCGAAATCCGGCGGCTTGCAAGAGGGCTTTGATGTGGAAGTGCAAGTCGAGGACATCCAACGATTTAAGGATGGACGCGATTTAACCGGCGCACACATAACCAGCAAAGATAGTGCTGGAAATTTATCGAATTATTTGGTCTCCACACCCGCCATTCAGTCTGGACACAAGGAGATACGGGATCAGGCACAAGAGATAGTTTCAAAAGATTTGACTGATCTGGACAAGGTTGTGAAACTTGTAAATTGGACAGCGGACAATATAAAGGGTTCTATGAAAGATTCTTTTTCTGCCCTCGAGGTCCTGCGATCCAAAGAGGGCGAATGTCAATCTCACACTCAATTATACACCGCTTTGGCCAGATCGATTGGTATACCTACTCGCATAGTGACCGGACTCGTTTACTCGGACAACCTTGGTTTTTTGTATCATTCCTGGGCTGAATCTTATGTTCGGGGATGGTTGTCGGTGGACCCTACCTTGAGGCAAGTTCCTTCGGACGCGACTCACATCAAATTGGCATCAGCAAACGAGGATGACGCAAGCCCTGTTCTTAAAATGATGGGTAAGGTCCTGATTCAATCAGTGGAGTATCGATAATACGGATGTCAGCCTTGCATTCGGGGATATGCCTCAATATAATTGGTCAAGTTAGGATTACCACTTTAACTGTAGGAACTGTATATGGCCGACAAATGCAAAATCACATACTGCGGTAGTTGAAACTATCGTCCAAGGGCCGCTAGTTTAGCGGATGAGCTTAGCAAAGAACTTGGAATCCAAGCCGAACTTATTCAATCAAGTGGCGGAGTCTTTGAAATTGAATGTGGGGATGAACTAATTTTTTCCAAGAAGCAAATAGGACGTTTTCCTGACATTGGTGAAATAGTAAATCTGCTAAAGAAAAAATCATAGATCGCGGATAAATCATGGTTGTCAAGTGTTTCAATTGTGAATCACTCCTACGAGTGAAGGAAGACCGGGTTCCTGAAAACGGCGGAGTTAGTATTCGTTGTCCCAAATGTGGAAGTGAAGGATCAATTCAGAAATCCGGGAACGCTAGTAATCCCAGCGTCTCCTTCCCCAACTCTGTTGTGCCATCTGCCTCCAAAGCATTTGGAAATAACCCTGAACCCACGGATGAGGTTCAACGGCTGCCGAAAGGTTCAACCAAAGTGAAGGCTGGTGAGTTAACACTTCCTGAAGACGCGTTCAGGGATTTTCGTTTTCCCGCTGAGATTGATCAAATGGTTAACAGAGCGCCATCGTGGAGTTTTCGCGCCAAGCTAATTACTTTTATAGCTGCGTCAGTGTTTGTCGTAATTTTCTTTGCCGCGCTAGTTAACATCATTCTTCCAGGATTACCTCCTGGGGGGATCGAACAAGTTGCGTCTCCTCCGGAAACGTCACGTCATTGAAAATTGGTAGCGCGCTGGCGTTTATGCTAAACGAATTAATACATTAGTGTTAACGTTGTCCATCTCTATACCAAAGAAAAGCCCGTTTCCGGATATCATCCTATAAAACCAGTTTGTGGAGAGAGAGCAAAAGTGATTGTCGATAGAAATGTTCAGGAAAAAAGAGAACGAGAATATTTAGCCCCATACGCGTTTCTTTCAGAGAATAGCGTAGGAAGACAGTGGTCCGAACATGAATGCACTTATCGGACGGCTTTTCAAAGGGATAGAGATCGGATAATTCACTCCAAGGCGTTCCGGCGTCTCGAATACAAGACTCAGGTTTTTGCTTATTATGAGGGCGACCATTATAGAACCAGGCTGACGCATACCTTGGAAGTCGCGCAGATAGCGAGGAGCGTGGCTCAATATATTGGAGCGAACGAAGATTTGACACACGCTATCGCTCTTGCTCACGACTTGGGGCATACTCCGTTTGGGCATGCAGGTGAAAAGGCATTGCATCACCTCATGGAAGATTTCGGGGGCTTCGAACATAACCGGCAATCATTACGTGTTGTTGATTTACTCGAAACTCGGTATCCCGATTTCCCTGGACTGAATCTCACGTTTGAGACACGATCCGGGATCATCAGGCACACGACAAGATACGATCAAGCGCCGGAGGAAACGCTTTCTGAATTCATAACGACCCATCAACCTGCACTTGAAGCTCAAATAGTTAATATAGCGGATGAAATAGCCTACAGTTGCCACGATATTGAAGATGGGTTACGCTCAGGTTTCTTCACTGAGAGCGATCTTGCCGAGCTGGATATCTGGAGTGAAGTTAAGAGGCTGGTGACAGAACAACTCAGGTTACTAGACGAAGACACGTTCCGGTATCAGTGTATTCGCTTCTTGATAGATTTGTTCATAAGAGATGTCCTTAGCAGGACTGAACAACTTTTGACCAATCTGAATGTTACTACCCCCGCACAGATTATGGCAGCTTCGGAAAATGTAGTTTCTTTTTCGGATAGTATGAAAAACTGGAAAACACAACTCGATGGTTTTCTCTACAACAAATTCTACACCCACTATAAAATAATGAGGATGCAGTACAAGGCGGATCGTCTACTGTCAGATCTTTTTCGAGAATACGTCCAGCGACCCTTTCAGTTACCGCCGGGAGTCCAGCGACGCATTAACGGAGAAGGTGAATCTCTCGAACGAATCGTTTGTGATTACATCGCGGGTATGACTGACCGTTTTGCATTGTACGAACATCGCAAGCTATTTCTACCCTATGAATATTGATATCTATTAGCGAAGCTTTTTCTCTAAGAAAATATAGACTCGGCCTTACTTGTATCGATCACTAAAGCCAAATCGTCCGGTGTGTTGACATTAATCCGGAACCGCAACTCAGGATCAATTTGTTCAAGCTCTTCCTGATTAATTTCAACAACATCCACTTCGTGGAAGAAATTTATTATTTTTAAATCGCCTAGTCGCATTAAGTTTTCCATAAACGTAACGCAGCGACGGGAGTAAACAGCGTGTAGCGGTTCTAGCCATCCACCAATTCGAGGGACAGTGACATCATGTCCTATGCTTCTTTCACAAATATAAGCCACTATCTTTTCGTTTAAGAACGGCATATCACACGCAAATACGAACCCGTATTCTGTGGAACATTTGGAAAGCCCGGTGAAAAGACCTCCTAATGAGCCATAGCCCGACCTAATGTCTTGAAACATTTGTTTTCCCAAGAAAGCATATTGTTCAAACGAATTTGTTATAATAATTATGTTATCAAAAAGACGCTCCAGTGTTTTTATTTCCCTTTGAATTATTGTCTCTCCGTCAATGTTCAAGAGCGCTTTGTTGATGCCTCCCATTCTTCTAGCTTTTCCACCAGCTAGTAATATGGCACTGACGTTAGAACAAGCTTCTTTCCAGGTAATTTTAGCGTGTTGTTTCACTGAAATCTTTTGTTGCCAATCCGATATTATGACCATAATATATTGGCAATACGTAGAGAAAGGGCTGACACGTGGACGATCATACGATACTTGCGACTGAGGAAAATTTTGGAGCGGTGTCGGTTTGCCCAGGTGGAATCGTTCACATAAATCTTGCTCATGTGACCCTGAAATTTCTTCCTTCTGATTTCGAAAAATTCTGCGATCTCATAGCAAAGGCAAAACTAAGGTCTGTTCGTCCTATGCGAACTGAAGGTAAACCTAAGCTGCAAGTGGTTCCTTCTGAGGCTTCGTCCGAAGACAATACCGAAGAAAGCTGAAATGATTTTTGGCTTTCTCTGATGATCTATAATAACCCCAAGTCTTGAGCCAACAACATTGCTTCAAACATCTTTTATTGAGGGGAAACGAATTCAATTTTCAAAGCCATGAGTTCCTCAATCAGTCTGCTCATCTCTCTTTCGAGAACAGCATAAGCTTCCTGAACACCGCTCAAATCGCTATTTCTACCTATTGTTTCCAGTAGAAGCGCTGCTTGGAACGCGTCGTCTGCTGCGAAATTACCTACAGACCCCTTGAGAGTATGAGCCGCTCTGTGCAGATCATCAGCGGAATTGTTTTCAATCGATGTTTTAATGTCAGCAAGCATGGTTGGACCAAGTTCCAAGAAGAGTTGGATAAGCTCAACGAGTAGTTCAGGACTTTCTCCCACTCGTTCCATCAGCTTTTGTCTATCAATTACCGACACGTTCCCACCTCCTCTGTTCAAAGCCCGGCATGACACCGATGAGCCGTTATTAATTGTTAGTGTTGGACTCATTCAAAATATAATATTGTTGAAAAAAAAGAAGCCAAAAAGAAATATAATTCATCATAAACAAGCCATAGTCCATTTTTTTACCAAGGGAGATAGGTCGTGGATCCTTTGACTAGGTGTCTCCGTATTTTCTTAATCGTGATGTCTTCGATCATGATCGTTTCTGCTATTGGACTTATGATAGTAGAGAATCTCTCTTTTGTTGACAGTATTTCTTACCGGGGAGATTCCAAATTTGCATTAAGCTCAGGTCTCCGTAAGACCGTTGAGGAAAGCGGGAATCTCTTTAAGGATGTCTGTAGCCAATACCGGTCTCGGCCCGTCTCGATCAACTATGTTGTCGGCGACAAATCCATGAAGCCACACACCGAAAGGTATGACCTCTTCAGATGGGAGTTTTTGCGCCAATAGACCGGCCAGAATCCCTGTTAGTACATCACCTTGTCCACCAGACGACATCCAGGGATTGCCCGTGCTGTTAATAAAAGATTGCCCATACGGGCTGAAGGTAATTGTCGCGGCCCCCTTCAGGACCAACCAACATTTGTGCTTACTCGAGAATTCTTTAGCCAGAGCAAATCTGTTTCTCTGAACTTCAGCGGTAGAAAGTCCAGTCAATCTGGCCATTTCCCCTGGATGTGGAGTCAAAACAACCTTAGCCTTGGTCCGGGACAAGAAGCTTAAGTCCGAAGCCAGGCAATTCAGACCATCCGCGTCTATGACTAACCTCCCTTCGTATTCATTGAGCAGAGTCTGCGTTAATTTAATAGAACCTGGCGCTGTGGAAAGCCCGGGTCCTAAAGCGACACAGGTCTTGTCCTGACATAATTCCAGAACTCGTTGAGCAGCAGATGAATCAACAAAACCTGAATCGTCCGGCAATGGCTCAGTCATTTCTTCAGTGAGCTTGGTTTCTAGGATAGAGTTCAGGGACGCCGGAACCGCGACAATTACGAGTCCCGCTCCAACTCGTGAGGCTGCCATCGCCGCCATTGCCGGCGCGCCTGTTTTACCGGGTGATCCTCCAATAATCAGAACGCGACCGAAAGTCCCTTTATGAGCAGAGGGATCAGAACGAGCTTCTAAATAGTTCCTCATATCCGGTGCTGATATGAGACAAGTCGGTGGAGGATTCAGATCGACAGAAATCTTCGGAATGCTTATGTCAACGACCTCAATTTCCCCGCACAAACTTCGTCCCGGATACATGGCCATTCCCAATTTCTGAAACCCATAAGTGGCTGTCCGATCCGCTTCGATCGCTACACCTCTAATTTCTCCAGTATCTGAATCAATTCCGGATGGTATATCAACTGACAGTTTGAAGGAGGAAAGATTGTTGATTTGGACTATGGCGTCACTATAGGGTGGCCGCACTTCTGATTTGAGCCCTGTCCCTAAAATCGCGTCAATTATTATCGTACTTTCAGCCCATATTTCCTCGACAGATTCGATTGATTCCTCTGAGCTAACATCCCAGATATTGGCCTGCATCTTTTCAAGGATGTTCAAATTTATCTGAGCGTCCCCTTTGATCTTTTCTCGAGGACTTAAAAGAAAAATATCGACATCAACGCCATGGTTAATTAAGTACCGTGCAATCACATAGCCATCGCCACCGTTGTTTCCAGGCCCGGCGATAACTGAGACTAGCAACCCCTCGAGCCTATCTTCGAATAACCTTTTTAAAATTTCAAAAGTGGACCGTCCCGCATTCTCCATTAAAACGATCCCAGCGATACCGAATTCGTTAATAGCTTTGGAATCAAAGGCGCGCATCTCTTCTGCGGTAACTAGATAGGGATTCTTGGTTCTTCCCAATTCAAAAGCCTCCTGGTGGTCATGATTCCCGTCGGAAATTGCAATCTCGAACGATCACGCCTTGCTCGGCCCCATGAATTCACAAGAGTAACCGCTGCAAAGCATACTATATCGGCCTATTTGTTCTAATGTGATGAGACCTTTTAATTCAGCTCCATTCATTATAGGAATAGCTTTACTACCAGTAGCCTGCATTTTCTGGAGAATATCAGTAACAGGGGTCTGTTCGTTGGCGGTCGGAAAATCGCGGACCATTGCGTCAGAAATTAGAGTAAATGGTCCCTTTTTATGAAGGGTCTCAACAATGGCTTCCCTTGTAACTAGACCTACTAATCGGCGATCATCCAGGACCGGAAAATCTCCTTGAAAACTCCTGCAAAAATGTTCGGCAGCATCGCCAACAGTTTGCGATGGAGTCAAAGTTTCTACATCGCTAATCATTGCAGAATTAGCTTTGACACCTCCGAGGGCTACCACGAGTCCCATTTGACGTTCTTCCGCTTCTGCTCCTAGATAGACAAATAATGCGATGAGAATCATAAAAATATTGCCGGAAAAAAATCCCCAGAAAAACATGAATATTGCAAATCCTTGCCCAATCCCAACCGCTATCTTGGTAGCCTTGTACGGAGACAGATATAGAGCCAGAGCGCCCCTTAGCACACGCCCCCCATCCATAGGGAAGGCCGGTACTAAATTAAATAGCCCTAGGACAAGATTTACAGCGGCCAATTCAGCGAGCAACCCACCTTTGACCGAGAAGTCAGCTATCGTTACACCGGATCCAAATATGTCTGCAATGAACCATAAAAGAAACGCGAGCAAAAAACTTGCTGCTGGACCAGCGATTGCTATCAGAACTTCCTGAATAGGTTTGTTAGGAGTCTCAGCCATCCTTGCAACGCCACCAATAGGCAGAAGCGTAATGTTTAGAACATTGATTCCAAAATGCTTTGCCACGATTGAATGACTCAGTTCATGAAACACTACTGATGCGAAAACGAGTGTTACAAAAACGACGCCGGCTAAACCGCCTACCCCTATTATAGAGCCCCCCACAAAATAAATTAGTATTAACAACAGGATAAATGTTATATGAAGATTTACCGGAATACCTAATATTGACCCGATTTTAAAAGACCATTTCATGGTCAAAGCCTCCTGATAGTGTATACTTGAACTGGTAGACTCAGTCGCAAAAGGCTGAATTATTATAAACTATTTTACTAGCAAAGCGGTAAGTTCGCAAGGATTGTACTTTTCATTAAAAACAAGGAAAAGAAATCAAAGGGTTCACTGGACCGAGAAATTCCATGAAACAGATCCTTCAAAATTTGGGTGATGGACGCGCTGAACTGACAGATGTTCCTGCGCCAAAGATAAGACCCGGACATTTGCTAATTAAGACATTAGCGAGTCTTGTTTCTTCCGGCACAGAACGTATGGTGGTCGAGCTAGGCCAAGCGAGTTTGTTCCAAAAGGCTCGAAAACAGCCTGAAAAAGTTTTCCAAGTTTTGGAGAAAGTCAAGAATGAAGGTCTATTCGAGACGATTGACGCTGTGCGCGAAAAACTGGATCACCCAATCATAATGGGTTACAGCAACGTAGGAGTGGTTTTAGAAACGGGGGAGGGAACTGAAAACTTCAAACCCGGAGACCGTGTCGTTTCGAATGGGCCTCACGCTGAGATAGTTCTAGTTCCGAAAAATCTTTGCGCTCGAATCCCTGACACAGTTACCAATGAAGAAGCGGTCTTCACCGTATTGGGCGCAATTGGCCTACAAGGAATCCGACTGATTAACCCCACGCTCGGGGAAAACTTTGTAGTCTCAGGGTTGGGACTTATTGGTTTAATTACGGCCCAGATTCTGCGAGCGAACGGTTGTCGTGTTCTAGGAGTAGATCTGGATCCGAACAAGATCACCATGGCCAAGGATCTGGGTATTCGAACTGTAAATCTCTCTGTTGGTGAGGATCTGTTAAGAGCGGCATCAGCTTTTTCTAACGATCTTGGGGTAGATGGGGTCATAATTACAGCCGCGACTGAAAGTGATGAACCAATTCGGCAGGCCGCGAAAATTTGCCGGAAACGCGGTCGAATTGTCCTGGTTGGAGTAATAGGACTTAACCTTGATAGATCGTTGTTTTATGAGAAGGAATTAAGTTTTCAGGTTTCCTGCTCTTACGGTCCCGGACGGTACGACCCGGAATATGAAGAACGAGGGCACGACTATCCTTTCGGGTTCGTGCGATGGACGGAACAGCGTAATTTTGAAGCTATTCTCGAACTGCTGGCCGGCAAGAGGCTTGATATCACCCGTCTGATATCTCATCGATTTGAATTCGACCGTGCCGCGTCCGCATACGAATTATTAGGCGGATCAGAACCATCTCTGGGCATACTATTGACGTACGGTTCGACCGCGGTTTCCGAGGAGGATTTACTCAAACGCACGGTAGAGTTGCAGAAAAAACCGGACAAACATAAACGGAGCAAGATTGGGGAGCTGGTTGAGCCTGTAATAGGAGTCATAGGAGCTGGGAATTATGGTCTGCGGACATTTCTGCCGGCTTTGAAAACCACCGGAGCGAGGCTCAAGACACTGTCAACTTCTACAGGTGTGAGCGGAGCGTACGCGGGAAAGAAATTTGGTTTCAGATACGCCACGACCGACACCCCAAGTCTTTTCAC
Source organism: Deltaproteobacteria bacterium (assembly GCA_026388665.1). GTDB lineage: Bacteria > Desulfobacterota > Desulfomonilia > Desulfomonilales > Desulfomonilaceae > CAJBEZ01. The sequence goes on along the minus strand of JAPLJJ010000066.1, from coordinate 3,495 downwards.
TGATACGGAAATTAACACCATTTTTGTTCTAACTCGGCACAACACGCATCCTGACTTGGTTTGTAAGGCCCTCCAAGCTGGAAAAAATGTTTACGTGGAAAAACCGCTTGGAATTTTCCCGGAACAAGTGGACGCGGTTCAAGAAGCTTACCTATCCACACGCAATAATGAAACGCCCCCTCTGTTGATGATTGGCTTTAATAGACGATTTTCTCCTCACATTCAAAAGATGAAGCAACTACTACATGGGGTTAAGCAGCCTCTATCCATCATAATAACTGTAAACGCCGGTGAAGTGCCTCCGAGTGACTGGACTCAAGATACAAGGATAGGAGGTGGTAGGATTATTGGTGAAGGATGTCACTTTGTAGACTTGCTATATTATTTGACTGCATCAAGAGCCACTTCAATCTGTGCAACCAAGATGGGAGAGGCCCCAGGCGTTTTTGTCACAGATGACAAAATGAGCTTCACCATTAAGTTTGAAAATGGTTCGTTTGGAACCGTTCATTATTTTGCGAATGGCGACAAATCGTTTCCGAAAGAGCGTATCGAGGTCTTTAGTGAAGGTCGTATACTTCAACTGGATAATTTTCAAACCCTGAGAGGATACGGCTGGCCGGGATTCAAGAAAATGTCCTTATGGAAGCAGGACAAGGGTCACAAAGAATCTATCACAAGATTCCTGAACTCTGTCCGGAATCGAATCGAGGCGCCTATCCCATTCGAGGAGATCGTTGACATTACTAAAGTGACATTTGATGTGGTTAGATCCGCGTCCTGAAAATATATACTAACCAAAAAGCAATGATTACTTGTCGATATCCTAATATTCTTAAATTCCAGCTTGAGTAACTTCCCTCTTACTAGAACATTGCGAGAAAAATTAAGAAGAAAAGAGTATAATGTAATAAGTGCCGAGGTCGTTGGATCCTAATAATTGGACTTTCTTGAAACTGGCTTTCTAAGAAATATTCTGTTCAATTTAGATTTAACTTTTGTACGGGAATCCAGCGCAGCCTTGATCTTCAAAGCGAACATCGCCCGATTAAGACTCAATTGATTCGAAGGGAATAAGTTATTGAGTATCCTATACAAACATGCGCTGTGCATTCATCCGTACTTTCGGGATAGCCACGCCGGATCACTAGGACTAGCGGTTTTTCCCCCCATCGGGCTTGAATACATTGTGGCTGCTTTGAGACCGCATGTGGGAGAACTTACTTTTGTTGATCTCCGGCTTCCGGGACCATTGAGGGACCACAAGAAGTTGACGCGATTCATACGCGAAAATATAGACTTATTATGTGTAAGCGTAAATTGGGAATATCACTTCAGCGAGGTGTGCGACCTTATAAATAGCCTTCCTTCCGACGTCACAACAGTAGTCGGTGGTCAGCAGGCCACAGACAGCGTTGAGGAGATTTTTGAACTCTGTCCGGCGGTAAACATTCTGGTGAGAGGAGAAGGAGAAGAGACGATTGTTGAAATCGCTGAGGGAAAACCTCTAAAGGACATTCTCGGAATATCGTATCGAGATGGCTCACAAGTTATTCACAACCCCAATAGACCGCTTGGAGAAATAGAGCAGTACGCTTCTCCGGACCGTGGGCTCAGGAGTCAGGAATATAACCTCAACATGGGCGGCTATGCGCTCCGTGGCGAATCGTTCGATATGATCCTCACTTCGAGAGGTTGTCCTTACAATTGCAAGTTCTGCACATTCAACCTCAACCCGTGGACTCAAAAACGGCGTTATTCTGTACGTTCCATAGATGCTGTAATGAACGAGATTGATCAAGTTAAAGCTGGAATCATTCTGATAGCGGACGAGAACTTTTTTGTGAACCCTAATCGTGCAAAAGAAATTTGCGAGAGGCTTATTGCAAAGGGCATCAATAAAAGGTTTCTTGTGCAGGCTAGAATCGAAATATTTGAGAGGCCTGACGTATTGGAGGCAGCGGCAAAAGCAGGGATAAAAGTATTTCTGCTAGGGATTGAGTCTCCCAGTGATCGAATATTGGAACAGCTCAACAAGGGTTTTGACACGTGTAAGTTACGCAAAGCGTTCGAAGAGTTCCGAAAGCACCCGTTTTATTACCACGGTTATTTTATTTACGGGAATGTCACTGAGTCAGAACAGGAAATGCTGCTCATTCCAGGGTTTGCCAAAGAGCTTGGGCTTGACTCCATAACTTATCAGAAATTGCGTGTGGATAAGTATTCGCCATTACGGGAATTGGTCGAATCTACGCCCGGATATTATGTAGGAGATGACAGAATCGTCTATTTGGAAGGGTTCGGCCGTCCGGGACTAAAACGAGTGAGCCGTGAAATAACACGCCGATTTTATACACCCAGACAACTGGTATCGATTGTCAAAAAGCTGTTCTCGGTCAAATTTATGACTCGTAGCAATTTGCCAGCCCTATTTTCGAGCATTCCTGTTGTATTGGCCAATATGATAGGACGAAAAATAAACAAGAAAGCTCGGAGGTTGGCAGCGCGTCTCAATCTCTGAGTTTAAGAAAAAGCCAAATTCGAATGTGGGCGATATATAATTCCTAACTGAAAGCGGTGACAAAATATGGCAAGGGTGTATGACTATGATCTGATAGTAATTGGCGCAGGTATCGCAGGTTTGGTTTCAGCCGTGACCGCTAACGGCATCGGCAAACGAGTCGCCGTAATTGAGAAACGCAAGGTCGGCGGTAATTGTACGAATTATACGTGCGTTCCGAGCAAGGCGCTCATAAAATTGAACCATTGCTCAAGTCGCTGCCGCTATAAACCTGCGACCATCTTGTCGATGATGTCTATCAGCGGCGCGGGGTAAATTCCCAACCAGACTAGTAACAGCGTTAATATCGCCAAAACCAGCCCAGTAGCTACACTCCCGGCCGCATGAGCGACACTGACTTGATCATCATCTTGTGTCCGCGAAAACATTACCGCAATAATGCGAAGATAGTAAAATAACCCGATTACGCTGTTGACCACGAGACAGGCTACCAGTAGCCACAGAGTCGATCCAATTCCCGCAGCCATAACGTAAAATTTTCCGACAAAGCCTGCTGTCATCGGAATCCCTGCCAACGACAATAACATGGCCGTAAATACCCCGCCCAACCAGGGCCTTTTCCACATAAGGCCTCTGTAATCATCCATGAGATCGGGCTCGCCTTTGACCCCGGACAATACGGTTATTACACCGAATGCCCCTAAAATAGTCACAAAATAGGCTGCTAGATAATAGCTTGCGGCAGTAACAGCAAGACTACCGCTTGCAAGAAATGCGACAAGCAAATACCCGAAGTGCGCGATCGAGGAATAGGCCAATATTCTCTTCACGTGACTCTGCATGAGGGCGAGCAGATTTCCAACAAACATGGATGCGACTGCAATGACTGTGAACGTTAGAACCAAAGAGTCATGATCATGAATACCTACTTTAGTAAAATACCGTAGCATGAGCACAAAAACCGCCCCCTTTGA
>JAPLJJ010000007.1 GCA_026388665.1 Deltaproteobacteria bacterium | reverse complement strand
GTCTTAGACATGAGGCGGATAAACTTGGGTGAAGAGCGTCTTGCTACCAGCACCCCACCTTCAGGGAATGAATCCATATCCGCGTCGTCACTCATGTGAATAGCCGGCCCTGAAGCCACGCCGGGACACGCCACCTCGCCGCCTTCAAGGATCAGGGGATACCCAGAGAGCGGTTGAGCTTCACGGACTACGTGTGCGGTGAGACGGAGGGATCTCGACTGCAGCAGAATGATTCGATGGTCCTTTCCCATGGCCCACTCTATATCCTGGGAACTACCAAAGTGGTTTTCCAGCAGAACAGCCCATCGAGCCAACTGCAGCGCCTCATCGTCAGTGAGGGATGGCTCTTCGGCCTCGCCTGGCTCCATCATTTCCTCTTTCAACCCGGAACCAGGATTAAGAACCATGCGGCTCTTTTGAGAAGAAGGAATGCGGGTGATTGCCGGTACCTTAAGGTCTCTGGATACCAGAACGATTTCAGGAGAAGTCCTTCCGTCAACGAGCATGACGCCCAGGCCTTTTACCGCTTGTATCAGGACCTGGTTGGAGTCTGGCCGACTAGGGTCTATCGAAAAAACAACCCCACTCGACACCGCATCCACCATCGCGATGAAGCCCACCGCCATTTGCGCAGATTCGCCGGGGATCTTGTGAAGAAAACGGTAATGCATTGCTTCAGGGGAAAAGAGACTAGCAATAACTTGCAGATATGCCCCGCAAAGCTCTTCTCTAGGAACATTGAGAACCGAGAGGAACTGTCCTGAAAAGGAGAATTCGCTGTCTTCGCCCAAAGCGCTCGAACGGACAGCAATCGGGACGGACATTCCAGCTCTCTCGGCCAAACGGTCGTAGGCTCTTAAAATTTCTTCCTCAAGTGCGGACGGAATTGGGAGGTTCAATATGAGATCCTGCAATTCCGTGCTAACTGGATCTATATCTTCTTCTGAAAGAATTTCAAGGTGTTTGTCCTGGATCCAGGATCGAATGCCGCCCTCTTCGAGCAGAAGGCGAAAGCCCTCGGTCGTGACTGCCATACCGTCTGGTGTGGGAAGCCCCAAAATGTTGGCTATTTCCGCCAGGTGAGCCATCTTTCCACCCACCGCATCGGCTTTCATGCCGGAAATAGCAGGTAACTCAAAAACGAGTTCGGATGAATGCTCCTCGCTCTGGTCTTCAATAGCCTCCGTCAGAGTATCGGCGACTCTCCCAAGAGCCTGTCTCAAGGATGGGTACCGATCACCTGATATGGCATTGATGCTTTCGACCATTGCATGGACATCCGAAAGGGCCCGGGCTGTTTTCCGCTTCACAAATGAGCGATCTATGTAATCGAACCCTAGTCGCTTTGCTTCAAGGTCCCCAAGGCATTCTAGAAAACTATGGTTTGCAGAAATCAACTTCCGGAATTCGGCGTGGTAGAGTCTGAGTCTGGCAAGCTGGGCTTCCTGAGAGACATCCTGTGCGTCGTACAGACCAATAATATCGAGAAAGACCAGTATTCCCCGCCAAAGACGGTGTAGCGCGCCCTTAAATCGACTAAGCTTAGCGGGTTCATGTAGTTCTGTCTCTGCCATGGCCAATCTTCTTACTCGATGATCTGAAGTTTACTTTGCCGGGTCTTGAAGCGTCTCTGATGAATTCTCGGCGATGTCCTTATTAGATGCTGCCGCAACAATTACATCAACCAGCTTGAGGATGGGATACGGCTTGAGAAGGTAAGCATAAGCGCCTCCTGCCAAAGTATCTTCTTGCTCACTCAAGGAGTAATGTCCTGTGAGAAGGATGACAGGGATATCGGGCGAAAAGCGCTTTATCTCCGAGAGAACTTGGGTTCCGTCCATTCCCGGCATCTTG